>NZ_CAXAPD010000026.1:0-86938 GCF_963970515.1 Pseudomonas sp. RL_5y_Pfl2_73
GCGCCTTGCTGCGCCCGGAAGGGCTGAAAAATGAAGAAAATGGATCAAATTTCGACGCGGGTCGTTTTTTGAAAAGTACTGACGGCTCGATAGCCGGAGAATATCCGGCTATTTCAGACCATCCCTAAGTCAGTAGTTGTGAGGTTTTTACGGAGTGGAATACCGCGCTGGCTGACCATTTCCTTAGGAAGGCCTGCAAAGCGCAAGGGAATATGGGCGAGGTCGAAGCTGAACAGGCGTGCGTGGAGCTTCTGAAGGTGATGGCTGGTTATGTTCATCGGACTGTCCAGAAGGCTCCCCCATAGGATGCTGGCAAGGCTCTCCATATGGATGGTCATCTGGTTCTTCCAGGCGGTAGCTCCCGTCTTGCTGAGGCGGGAAGGGAACGCTGAGACGATGCTCTGCGTTGTAACTTCCCAGATGGATCGTTTCCATAAATGGCGGGCTTCGGCTGGCACGTCAGCCGCGGCCAGGCTTTTGACCCCCAGAATGCAGTCTTTCTCGACGTTGTTGATTAGTCCGCCCAGTGCATTGATGATTTTGTCTAGGTACTCAAAATCTTCACAGGCGGTAGCCATGCGGATGATGCGTGGCAGGTATTGAGCCAGTTCGAAGAACTTAACCGGCGTGAGCAGGTGCTCGATGACTGCGGCGAAAAAGGCATGACGATGTGCTTGCCAATCCCCTGGGGGAATATCGCGCTCGAAGGCTTCGTAGTTGCGAAGGCTGAGAGCAAAGCCGGCGCGGTGTAGCGTCAGGGCATCTGTTTTGCGCAGATTATCTGCTTGCTCACCTGCAAGGTTGGTAGCTTTGAGCAGGTCCGTGGCCACGGTGTAGGGCGAGTTGGGCAGATCAGGTAGGGCGCGCCATTCGCTTGCACGTTGGTTGATCTGTTCGGAAATGGCATTGACCAGAGCGGTGCCTGCAGAGCCTGCAAGGATGAACAGCTTATTTTTGCTGTTTTCAAAAGCGATGCGGTCTTTTTTGAGATAGTCAGGCTTGAACAGGATGCTGCCTTTATCTTTTTTGAGCAGATCCTTGCCGCCGTCGCGACTGAAGACCCACTCCCAAAACTGCTCAGTAGTTTTGACGTCGCTAGCGTTTTCCATGACCAGCAGAATGTCGTCTACATAACGACCGTAGTACAGCGGTACTACTTGTTGCTCGATGAATTGGTCGAGTTTTAGCAGCGCGGCGTTTGCGACAACAGCCGACGCGGGCAAACCTACAGGTAAACCTTTTTTCAGTGGCGTTTCTTTTGCCCAAGCCAACAGGGCAGAGATGAACAGGCGATTAAGTTTTGACTGCGATTCGCTCAGTTCAATTTTGGCTAATTTAAGGAAGCCGTCGTCGAGCATAAAGCCCGGGCTTAGCTCGTGATAGAAACTGCTCACATCGGCTGTCAGGGCCAATACTTTTTTCTTCTCGCTCAGGGCTGAGCGCATCGCCTTGATGCCACCGTCACGCCATTCGCGAAATGGTCTGAGGTAAGGCTTGAAGGAGCCAAGGGCCCACGTGTTGATCTCGTCGTGCCGGTTACGGCGCAGGCGGCTGCCAAAGACGTTACTGCTGAGCTGCTTGTCGAAGAGATCGCCGACTTCCATCATCCATAGCGATGACAGCACGTGAAAGTCGATGCTGCAGCGGGCCATTAGGCGGAATACGGCTGTGGGGTGGTTACCGGCTTCAGTCGCGCTTAGCCACTCTGCTTCCGGTGAGGCGAAGATCAGGCTTTGGTCCTGCTCTCCCTTTACTGTCTGGATTTCTTTGGGGGCTAGCGTCCAAGTGCCGAGAAATGCAGGGCCTTTCACCCAATCCTCGCTCGCGGCTTCGATCTGTTCTTTCAGGCGAGTGAGGTTTTGGCTCAGGTCGTCTTCATAGTTGGCGATGTCGAACAGCGAGGGGTTGGTTGAGTAGTAGAGATCAACCTTGGCCTTGCGGTAGGCAAGGCCGAGATCGTGCAGCGATACCGACATCTGGGTGACGTCCATTTCTTAACCTTCGGCAATCCTGAGATATCCCGGATATTACCGAAAGTAAGCAGCAGTGGGCGAAAGCATTGCCAGGCGCTCTAACTCGGCCACTGCGGGTCATCGATTACTGAAAGCTCCCAGTTTAAAAACTGGAGCGCCCCAGCTGCGGTTGTTCCGCTCGCAGGTATTCGTATTAGTAATGCTCTTCAATGTAGGCGTATGCCTTTTCAAAGAGGTCCTTGTCTTTGCTTAGGCCAAACTGCGCCAGGGTCAGCATCAGTGCTTTCTGGATTTCGCGTGGACCACTGTTGGAGTTCTGCCAGCCCTCAAAGCGGGTAGCGTTCACAATTTTGTCGATCTGCTCGACCACATCACCAATCAGCTTCGGCGTTGTTTCCGGGCGGGTTTCCAGGAAGAGTTTGGTCAGCGCCTGCTTGTTGTCTGCCTCCGTTACCACAGGGTCACCGGTTTCACGCTCGGCCTGCACCGTATCTTTGGCGGCATCCAATAGGCCCTTGAGCCAGTCGATGGCCTTGATTACACCCGCTTCATATTCTCGGCGCAGTTTCTCCAGGCGCTCGCCCAGCTCGACGAACACAGCCTCGCCATGGCCGCGCAGACGCCCCATCAAGTCTATTTCCAGTCGGCGGGCACGTTTTTCCTGCTCTTTCTCGGTCAGGGTGAAGATTGCGTGTTCATCCATGATTAACTCATCGATGTCATCGCGTATGCGACTGATATCGGTGTGCTCGTGAATCATCTTGATGGTCTCGGGCCCTAACGCGGCCCAGACCAGCGCCCCCGTTTGACCAACCGGGCGTACTGATTCATAGATTTGCGCCAGCCATTTGTAATCTTGGCGGTAGGGTGTCAGGAAAGAGTCGGGGTTGATGGCCGACCAGAGTTTGGCCAGCACGCCAAAGGCTGCGGCAAACTCATCGCGTTTTTTATTGTCCGGCAAGCACTCCTGTGCGGCCAGGATGCCATCGAAACCTTCAAGGGTGCGGTCTACACTCGGGAAGAAGGCCAGGCACTGTTTCAGCTGCTCCGGCAGCAACTCCTTGAATTTCTCGATGCCTTCGACAATCCCGTCGATCTCTTCCGGGTTATAAGCCAGCGCCGTGCGCAGGTTTTCGAATACGCCCAGATAATCGATGATCAGGCCCATACGCTTGACCACCCCGTCCGCCTCATACAGGCGGTTGGTGCGGCACATGGCCTGCAGCAAGGTGTGGTCGCGTAGCGGTTTATCCAGGTACATGCAGTAGCAGATCGGCGCATCGAAACCGGTCAGCAGCTTGGCGGTCACGATCAGCAGTTGTAGGGGTTGTTTCGGGTCTTTGTAGGTTTCCAGCAGGTTTTTCTGCGCCTGTTCTTCACCATCGAATTTCTGCCAGCGCTCAAAGTCGGCTTGCTTGATCGGTAGATCGAGCTCTTCCTTCCACTTGTTCCAGTCCTTGTTGAGCTTACCGTTCTCATCCTTCACCGGAGCCTGGTCGAGGTTCATGACTACCTCCAGTGCGTCGAAACCCAGCTTGCTACCAAGTAGGTAATACATCTGCACGCAGGCATCGCGGTCGTAGACCACCACCATGGCCTTCATCTTTTTCGGCTGCACATGGCTGGTGAAGTGTTCGGCAATGTCGGCGCTGATGGCCTCCATGCGCTTCGGCGCCTTGAGCATCACGGCCAGCTTGCCGGCGCGTTTGGACAGGGCGGCCTTTTCGTCCTCGTCCAGGTTGTTGTCTTTGACCAGTTGTTCGAACTCTTCATTGATCGCCTCACGGTCAACCCGCAATTCGGCTAAACGGGGCTCGAACTTAACCGGATTAGTGGCACCGTCGCGTATCGACTGTTTGTAGCTATAGCGGTTCATATAGCGGCCGGGGTCTTCATCGGCACCGAACAACTTGAAGGTATTGCGCTCGATACCAGAGATCGGCGTGCCAGTCAGGCCATAGAAGTGAGCATTGGGCAGCGCCCAGCGCATCTTCTCGCCCAAGCCGCCTTCCTGGGTGCGGTGAGCTTCATCCACCAGCACGATGATGTTCTCGCGACTATTTAGGCCAGCTGGATTGAGTTCATCAATCTCAACATCTTTGAACTTGAAAATGGTGGTGATTAGGATACCGCGGCTATCCTGCTCGATGTGTTCACCGAGCTTCTTACAGCTCTGCACCTTGATCAGGTTTTTCACATCGGCACCGCCGAAGGTTTCGCTGATCTGGCTGTCCAGGTCGCGGCGGTCAACCACGATCAGCACGGTGGGGTTTTTGAGCTCATTGTCGGCACGCAGCATTTTGGCCGCGTAGAGCATCAGCAGCGACTTGCCCGAACCTTGGAAGTGCCAAATCAGGCCTTTTTTCGGGTAACCCTGTTTGACCCGCTCGACGATCTGCTTGGCCGTCTCGAACTGCGGGTAACGCGGCAGCAATTTGATGCGTTTGGGCGGCGTGTCTTTACCAGTTTTATGGGTAGAGAACAGCGCGAACGAGGCCAGAAGCTGCAGCAGGGTTTGCGGGTTCAGCAGCCCTTCGGCGCTCGACAGCACGGAGGCCAGCGTGGCGGGAATATCTTCGCGCTGATCCGTGTGGTGCCAGGGGCCCCAATCCTTGACCCGGGCATTAATCGCGCCGTAGGCAAAGGTCTTACCCTCGCTTGCAAAACAGAGCAAGTTGGGCACGAAAAAAGCCTGCACATTCCGCCAGTAGTGCTTCTTGCCGCCCATAAAGTCTGCGGCGCCGTCTTGCCAACTGACACTGGGGCGAGTGGCGCTTTTCACTTCACCTACTACCAGCGGGATGCCGTTTACATACAGCACAATATCGAAGAACACCTCGCCAGCCGCTACATAGTGTACCTGCTGGGCCACCACAAAGTGGTTGTTGTCGAGGTTGTCGAAGTCGATAAGATTAATGGTGACGTGCTCACCGTTCTCGCCAAAGGCCAGGGTTTTTTCGGCCAGCAGCCACGCTTGGAAATTTTCGTTGGCCCTGACCAAGCCACTGTGCGACGCCTCCAACAGCACACCGCGCAACTTGTGGATCACCTCGTCGGCATAATCCGGCTGTTTTTCGATAGCTGGATTCAACAAACATAACGCGTCTTTTAGCCACTCATCGACAAAGATATCCTGCGCTTTCTTGGGCAGGTTTTCGCCGTGGCAGTAAGTCCACTTTACCCCGCTTAAATTTCTTAAACGGTCGACAATTCCATTTTCGGTGACGGTTTGTTCGTTAAACATCAGGCTAACACCCCAGTATTTTTTCTCTAACCGACTTCTGAATTCCGAGATAACGCAACCTACTTTGACTTAACTCATTAATTGTGTCACCCAAAGCACCTAGAACTTTGTCAGCCTCAAGAATTTCGTTGAACGGAGGAAGAAGGAAAGGTAACGACTTAAGACTGGACGGATTTATATTGGCCTGACTAACTCCAGGAGTTGCAAACGCCTTCAAACGGTACTGAACGACAGGCAAATTTAGATATCTATTAACGAAGTCCGGCGTAACAATGTTTTTTTTGACTTCCAGTCTAAGCATGTAAGAAGCGAAAGCATAGTCACCTTCCAAATCAAACATACCGGTTTTACCGACCCACTCCATGCTATTTGTTCTATTAAAAAGTATATCCCCAGGATAAAGCTTTATTGACTCTAGATCGGCAATCTGAAGCCGCGAATACTTCAAATCAGTATTCGTTATCCTACCACCTTCAACATTCATCATCCTAAGTACAGGAACAGTACCTTTTTCATGCACTGCATCAGAGGTCCCGTACTGTACCCTCTCAAGTACATCCCCGAGCTTTACCAACTTCCATCCTGCTGGCAGTAGCGTCGTCAACTTACCAAAAAGAGCCTTATAATCATTACCTCCTAATAGCATCTTTCGTACTATAGAAGCATATAACGCCCTGGAAGATTCTATTGCCTCCGTCAAGACCTCGGAGCCTCGTGAGATCTCTCCTCCAATTTCAGTAAACTTTAATTGATCCACCTTAGATGGAATAACAAATTTCTGCTCCGACAATGCCTTCCATTTTATTGTTGGAGAAAGAGAGCCTTCGGAAATAGCAACGGCGCGATTCATAAATACATCGGACTGCATAAAAAGGGGCAGAAACCCTGGAATAACCCTGTCCGGATTCCCCTCTAAAACCATCGCATGAGCAGAGCAAATACAATCCCATTCAGCTACAGCAACCTTACGCTGATAGGCCCGCCGCTTACCGAAAATGATCTGCCCTTTTTTAACCAGAAGCTTTTGCCCGGCAACATCACTGGGCACACCATGACGCTTGATATTTAAGCTGTCCGGGTCTAAATGCTCCAAGCCTACGTATATATCAAGCTCGGTTTCGCTGGGCTCTACGCGCTTAGAAATATGCTTGGCAATATCGCCAAATTTCACCGTTTTCCAGCCTTCGGGTAACTGCTGCGTCGTCATTGACTACTCACCTCGTACCCCAGTTCTGCGAGGCTTTTAAAAAATTTTCTGGTCTGCTTTTTAAACTGAACGCGACTGATTTTCCAGGCCTCAATGGCATGTTCAATATCGTACACTTCTTCATCACCGCGGGCCTGCACATAGAGCGGTATCGATAAATTGTGTTGGTTCTCGCGAATCGTCTCGATATCCACGAGCGCAGTAATGGCCGGCAGCTTGTCCGGTGCACTGTAGGCTTCGATCAGCACAGCCAGATCATCATCCGAAAGCCGGCTATAGGCTCGCTCGCGGGTGACATGCTCAATACCATTGATAAACAAGATCTTGCCTTTGCGTTCAGTGGGTTTGTTGCAGTTGAGCACCACCACGCAGGATTCCATCGGCGAGTTATAGAACAGATTGGGGCCAAGGCCGATTACTGCTTCGATAATGTCCGACTCGATCACCTGCTTACGGATAGCCTGCTCCGAGTCGCGGAACAGTACACCATGGGGCCAGAGCATAGCGGCGCGACCGGTTTCGGGCTTCAAGCTTTTGATGATATGGGTGTAAAAGCCATAGTCGGCGCAGCCCTGCGGTGGCACGCCGTAGAAGTTACGGCCATACGGGTCGGCAGCGAACTTGTCACGGTTCCACTTTTTGATGGAGTACGGCGGGTTGGCGAAAATCACGTCGAACTGCTTGAGCTGGTCGCCCTCAATAAATTTGGGCTCGGCAAGCGTGTCGCCGCGTAGCACTTCGAACTCTTCGATCTCATGCAAGAACATGTTCATACGGGCGATGGCGGAGGTGAGCAGGTTCACTTCCTGGCCATATAGTTTGACGCTGCGCCATTCTTTACCTTCATGCAGCAGGTCCATCACAGCATTGAGCAGCATGCCGCCAGTGCCGCAGGTGGGGTCATAGGCGGTTTCACCGGGTTTGAGACCCATGATGCGGGTCATCAGGTGC
Organism: Pseudomonas sp. RL_5y_Pfl2_73; assembly: GCF_963970515.1. Classification (NCBI taxonomy): domain Bacteria; kingdom Pseudomonadati; phylum Pseudomonadota; class Gammaproteobacteria; order Pseudomonadales; family Pseudomonadaceae; genus Pseudomonas; species Pseudomonas sp. RL_5y_Pfl2_73. The sequence continues at coordinate 7,376 of NZ_CAXAPD010000026.1, forward strand.
ACCACAGTGCGGTTGGTGTAGAACTCGGCGGCAGTGTGGCCGGAGTCGTCGGCGAACTTCTTGATCAGGTATTCGTACGCTTCGCCCAGGTCGTCCTGGGCCACCGACTTAATGCCCAAGGGGATCTTGCTGAAGTGCTGAATCAGGTCGGCCAGCAGGTGGTCGGGTAGACGCTCTTTGTTGGTCCACTGGGCATCGCCGAATACGCCGTGCAGGCGTTCGTTGTGGGTCTCGATCAGGCGCAGGGCATTCTGGATGGCTTCGCCGATGTTCTTGCTGGTATGGCGTACCTTTTCCCAGCGCGCCTCCTGGGGAATATGGAAGCGATGAAACATGGGCATGACGGCATAGTCGGTATCGCCCTCGTTGACTTCCATGGCCTCGACATACTCTTCCAGGTAAACGTCGGACAGGCGTTTATAGAACAGTAGTGGGAAGATGTACTGCTTGTAGTCGGAGGCGTCGATCTGCCCGCGCAGAAACTCGGCCGCTCCCCAAAGGAGGTCTTCGAGTTTCTTTTTGCCAAGTTGGGAGGCTTGGTTTTTCTGGTACTCAATCATTCTTACGAGTCTTGTCTGATAGCTGATGAGCAAGCTGGCTCAGGTCGGCGAGGCGTTTGTCTGCGCCGGCGGCATCTTCATGTTGGCGCTGCTGGTGAAACTGCTCGTACTGCGACTCGGCGTGTTGCTTGGCCATGTCGTGGGAGATCTTGCCGGCATTGTCGAGAATGTCGCGGTCGTTCAAGGTCAGGAAGCCATCGAGCTTTTTCACCCAGTCAGCCATGGACATGGGGATGCGGCGCATGGCCTGGCCCTCGGCAAACACCAGGTATTGCTCGACCAGGTTGTTCAAGGCGCTGAGTTCGTCTGCCGTGAGGTAGTTCTTGGCGTTGGCGATATCCTGCTTGCGCACCTTGGCACCGCGCCAGTTGGTCAGGCCCATATGGGGTTTGCTGCTGTCGGCGCGGTGGTGAATAAGCTCGGCAGCGGTTTGCCCGGTAATTGCCCAGTGCACTTTGTTTTGCACGGTTTTGAAGAAGCCGATGCTGGCATCCTGGGTTGGGTCGTAGTCCACGCTGGTGGCGTAGATGTCAGTGATCTTCTGGTAGAAGCGTTTTTCGCTGGTGCGAATATCCTGAATGCGCCGCGTCAGCTCTTCGAAGTAGTCGAAGGGCTGGTCTGGATTTTTCAGGCGTTCATCATCGAGCACGAAGCCTTTGACGATGTATTCGCGCAACTGTCGGGTGGCCCATTGGCGGAAGCGGGTTGCCGTATGGCTCTGTACGCGATACCCCACGGAGATGATGGCGTCCAGGTTGTAGTGCTTGAGGCTGCGTTTTACCTGGCGTGTGCCTTCTTGGCGAACTACTAAGAAATCCTTAGTGGTTGCGTTTTGCTCAAGCTCAGCCTCGCTGAAGATGTTCTTCAGGTGCATCAGCACGTTCTCTGGCGTGGTGCTGAACAGCTCTGCCATTAGGGCCTGGGTCAGCCATACAGACTCGTCGACAAAGCGCACATCCAGCCGGGTTTGCCCGTCTTCGCTCTGGTAGATGATGAACTGCGAGGCGTTGCTGTCGGCGCTGTCCGTGCTCATAGCTCAAACCCTTCCTTGATCAGCAGTTCTTCCAGCTCCTGCTCGGCCTGCTCCAGTGCGGCCAGTTTCTGCTGAAAGTCTTTCAGCGCCTCTTCGACGGTGATGGTTTCTTCTTCCAGTGGCTTTTGCACATAGCGGGCAATGTTCAGGTTGAAGTCGTTTTCGGCAATTTCACCCAGCGGCACCCAGCGCGCTACGCCTTCCAATGCTATGGCAGAGGGGCCTTGCTGATACTGCTCCAGGTAGATCTGGTAAATCTGATCCGCCTGGGCATTGCTTAGGGTGTTTTGCGCGCGGCCTTTGGTGAAAATCTCCTCAGCATTGATGATAAGTACATGGTCACGATGCTCATCAGGGCGCTGCTTGCGCAGCAACAGGATGCAAGCCGGGATAGCGGTGCCGTAAAACAGGTTGGGGGCTACGCCGATAATGGCTTCGATGCGGTTTTCTTGGAGCAGGCTGGTGCGGATTCGGCCCTCTGCCGCACCACGGAACAGCACGCCATGGGGCAGCACAACCGCCATTCGCCCATCGGCATTGAGGGAGGCGAACATGTGCTGTACCCAGGCAAAGTCACCGTTGGTTTTCGGGGCCAGGCCGTGACTGTTGCGGCTGTAGGCGTCCGCCGCCCATTGTTCATGACCCCACTCACTGAGGCTGAACGGTGGATTGGCGATCACACAATCAAAGGTTTCGAGCCGGTCGTAGATCAGAAACTTGGGCTCACGCAGGGTATCTCCACGAACAATCTCAAAGTCTTCCTGGCCGTGGAGAAACAGGTTCATGCGGGCAATGGCTTCAGTGGTCAAGTTCTTTTCCTGACCTTTGAGCTTCAGCAGCCGGGGATCACCCGCGTTTTCTCGAACGTGGTGAATGGTCTCCAGCAACATGCCGCCCGTACCGCAAGCCGGGTCATAAACGCTTTCACCCGCTTTGGGGTCAAGAATGTTGACCATCAGCCGCACAATAGTGCGCGGGGTGTAGAACTCACCGGCTTTCTTGTTGGCTTTGTCGGCAAAGCGCTTGATCAGGTATTCGTAGGCGCGCCCCATATCGTCGTTACGAACGCTGGCAACCCCGAGGTCGACTTTGTTGAAGTGGTTGAGCAACGTGGCCAGCAGCTCATCCGGCAAGCGCTCTTTATTGGTCCAACTGGCATCGCCGAAGATGCCATGCAACTGGGTGTTGGCTTGCTCTATGCCTAGAAAAGCATCCTTGAGTGCCTTGCCGATATCGTGGAACTTGGCGAACACGTCATCCCAGTGACTGCCAACAGGAACCTGGATGCGATGGAAGATTTTCTCGCGCGCCAGGTCCACGCTTCCGACCTTGGCCAGCACCTCTTCAAACTCTTCGTCATATACATCGCAGATCCGTTTGAAGAACAGGATCGGGAATATGTAGGTTTTGTAGTCGGAGGCGTCAATGGGGCCGGTGATGATATGCGCGGCATGCCATAGGTGGGCTTCAAGGTCTTTTAATTTAATCAGGGTCATTTTTACTCGAAAAAATCTTGAGCAGCTGTTCGGGTAGCCTGCTCCGCTGGCAGGCTAGAGATGGGGCAAGTGTACTGGATATCACTGAGTCGAAGGTCCGCATGTCGAAACTACGGAGGCCTTAGCGCTGTGAGGGTGGAAGCGCTTCAGCTTAGTCAAGACAATTGGCAGGGATATCGCTGAAAATCCCAACAACCTGCGGAAACCTCTGGTATTCCAAAAGGTATTCCACATAAATCTATAAAATAAAATTACCTATCAAAATCAAAAAATTACCAATCCTGTTCAACTTACCAAGGCCAAACAAGCTAAACAAATCAGGCACTTAGCGATTATCGCAAGTGCCTTTTTTGTACCCAAAAAAATGAGTCGCCCCGCCCCTCTCAAACACCAGAAGCAGGTTTCACCGCTACAACCATAATCTCCACCAGCACCTCAGGCCGCGCCAGACGTGCCTGAACAGTGGCCCGTGCCGGAGCACTGTCCGCTGGCAGCCAGGCGTCCCACACCGAATTCATCAGCGCGAAATCACGATCAATATCCTTGAGCCAGATCTGTGCGCTCAAAAGCTGGCCCTTGTCGCTGCCCGCCAGCGACAACAAGGCTTCGATCTTGGCCAGCACCTGCTGCGTCTGTTCTTCAATGCCAACCTGCAGATCAGTGGGCACTTGGCCGGAGAGGTAAAGCAGGTCGCCGTGACTGACCACACCGGACATCCGCGCGCTGCTCTGAAAACGTTGAATCGTTGCCATCGGGTTTACTCCCTGAATTGAGAACATTAAGACGCTGCGCTGCCGATCAGTCGGACCAAACGCTGGGCACTACCGAATGCCAAGGTCATGCCCAGCGCACCCTGGCCGCAATTGACGTACAGGTTGTCACAACCACTGACCGCCAGAATTGGCTGCCCGGTGGGGGTCGCCGGACGCCAACCGGTCCAGGGCTGACAATCATCGGTGTTCCATCCCGAACCGAACAATGCCTGCGTCGAGGCTTTCAGTTGTTCGATACGCTTAACGGGAATCGACGCGTCCAGCCCACACAACTCGACCATCCCCGCGACGCGTAAGCGATCGCCGATCCGGGCGAACACCGTTTTACGCCGCATGTCAGTGACGCTGACCGTCGGTGCATTCATCGAATCAGTGATCGGCAACGTAATGCTGTATCCCTTGAGCGGGTAGACCGGCATGCGCACACCGAACGCTGATAATAGCCCCGCACTGTAAGCACCAGCCGCCAGCACGACCGCCTGCGTTCCTAAAAGCGCTGGGCCTTCGATGGCGTGGTGGATCTCCAACGCGGTGATACGCCCGCGTTCACGTCGGAAAGCGGCAACCTCACTGTCGAACAGAAAACGCACACCCTGCTTGCTCAATAATCTCGCAAGCTCCTGACAAAGCTTGCGCCCATCGACCGCGCATTCGCTGTCGGTATGGATCGCGCCGTGAAACGCCTTCTTATAGCCCTCAAGTGCAGGCTCGATCGACAAGGCTTCGGCGGGGCTGAGGATTTTTTGTTGTTTGGCGCCTTGGGCGGCCTGGAACTTCACCTGATCGCCGGCCTTGCGCAGGCTTTCAGCATCGGGGTAGAGAACCAGTTTTCCGGTACGGGCGAAATCGCATTGCACCTTTTCCTGACTGATGAAGGCGTCCAGCGCCAGCCGACTTTCCTGCGCCAGTTCCAGCAACTCGACAGTGGTCTGACGCGAAGTGGCTGTACGGCAGGCCGCGAGAAATGCCAAACACCAGCGCCATTGTTCCAGGCTCCATTGCGGCGAAAACTTCAGCGGTCCGTTGCGCGCCAACAGCATTTTCGCAATGCCCGGCAACAAAGAGGGATCAGCCAGCGGTTGCACATAGCTGTAACTCAATTGCGCTCCATTGGCAGCGCTGGCGCCCATGCCTGCCTCCCCCGCACGATCGATAACGGTAACGTTATGACCGGCCTTGTGTAAAAACCAGGCACTGCTCAAGCCAACGATTCCAGCGCCGACGACACAGATTTCCATTACGCCACCACCCTGTCCGAGAGGTCCCAACCCACAGGCCTCCGTTGGTGCCAATCACTGACTTGCTGGTAAGCGTGGGCGATCCGCAGGGCCAATGGTTCGGCGAAAGCACGCCCGACGATCTGCATCGAGACCGGCATACGTTGTTCGTCGAAGCCCACCGGCAGCGCCACTGAACAGAGATTGAGCAGGTTGGCGAAACGGCCGAGCAAGGCCAGCGGCGTACCGTACTCATCGACCTGACTCAACGGCACACTGCCAATGGCGTTGGTCGGGAATGCACAAGCATCGACATTGGACATGGCCTCGTCCATGGCTTGACGGGCAACACGTCGCTGGTTGTGCAAATCGATATAAGCCGCCGCGTCGATGGCGCGCCCGCTCAGTACCCGACGCTGCACATGAGGATCGAAGCGCAGATCATCGCGTTCGAACAGGCTACCAAGGCTGGCGTAGCCTTCGGCACTCATGAGGCCACCGGCGACGCGCATGCACTGCTCCAGCGAAGTCGGCAGCGGTTGTTCGACCAGATGCATGCCCAGCGCGGCCAATTGGTCAAGCCCCCGGTCATAGGCTGCCAATACGCCAGGGGCAATGTGCACGCGTTCGGTCTGTGGCAGCACCCAGATGCGCAGACCGGCCACCGGAAGGTTCAAACCTGCCGCGGCGCTGAACACTGGTGACTTGGCCGAGACCGGATCCAGCGGGTCCGGCCCCAGCAGCGCGTCAAGCATCCACGCGGCGTCTTCGACGGTGTGGGTAATCGGCCCCACCGAATCCAGCGATGGGCACAACTCAATCAAACCGTGACGGCTAACCAACCCACGTGTGGTTTTCAGGCCAACCAGACCACACATACCCGCAGGAATCCGCACCGAGCCGCCGGTGTCGGTGCCCAATGCCGCGCTTGCCAACCCGCCGGCCACAGCCACCGCTGAACCACTGCTGGAACCGCCTGGAGCACGATGCACATCGGCGTCCCATGGATTCCACGGCGTGCCCATCACGGCATTTGTGCCCCACCCTCCGAAAGCAAATTCAACGGTGTGGGTCTTGCCCATGATGATCGCCCCGGCACGCTCCAGTCGCTGGACTGCCGTGGCGGTGAGCCGCGAGATACGCGGCTCCTGCGCCAGCGAACCACCGGTTATGGCCTTGCCATCGATCTCGAACAAATCCTTGATCGCAACTGGAATGCCATGCAGTGGCCCCAGGTTGACACCGGCAGCCCGCTGCTGGTCGGCCGCGATGGCGGCACCGAGCGCGCGCTGGGGATAGGCCTCGACATAAGCATTGAGTTGACCGTTGAAGCGTTCGATCCGCTCCAGTTGCGCGCAAACCAGGGACTCGCTCGTGAGCGTTCCGGACTCCAGCGCTTGCCGCAACTGGCCAATGCTGTGGGAAGCGGTTCGATCCTTGATGTTCATGTGTTCAACCTCGAATGGTTTTGCGTCCGCGAGAAAATCGTACTTCCAGCACTCGCGATAACAGAGAAAGAGGGAAAGCGATGACGAAATAGAACAACCCCACCAGCAGGAAAATATGCATCGGCAAAAAGGATTCGGACGCGATGGCCCGGGCCGCCAGCATCAACTCATCGGTGGCGATCAAGGCGCACAGGGAGCTGTCCTTCAGAATCGACACGTAGGCATTGAGCAACGGCGGCAACATGCCGCGAATGGCTTGCGGAAAGATCACAGCGGTGAAGGCTTGCAATGGCGTCAGGCCGGTGGCGATGGCCGCCTCACGTTGGCCTCGATGCACGGAGTCCAGCCCACCGCGCAGGATTTCCGCGACGTAGGCCGAGCCCTGCAAGCCCAAACCGATGGCCCCGGCCCAATAACCAGACAACGTCAGCCCGAGGCTGGGCAAGGAGAAATACAGCGCCAGCAGCAACGCCAGAAGCGGCACCGCACGCATCCCCTGGATGAATGACACGGCCAGACGCTTGAGCAATACACTGGGACTCTTCATCGCCCAGGCCAGTAACGCGCCCAACATCGCCGCCAGGGCGAAGCCTGTCAGGGACAACTCGGCGCTGACCCGTGCGCCGAGTAGCAGGCGCGCGATCCAGTCGCTCCAGTATTCCGGGTATTGCTGGAAAAAACTGATCATCGCGCCGCCCCCAGATGACGTTCAAGTCGGATGAAGCCCACACCAATTGGCAGGATCATCGCCACATAGATGCACATCACCGCCAGATAAATCAGCGAGGTCTGGAACGTGGATGTCACAAGATTGCGGGCAAGGAACATGATTTCCGGCACGGCAATGGCCGAGGCGATGGACGTGTCCTTGATCAATTGCGTGACGTAGTTGGCATAAGCCGGCAACGCAACGCGCAGGGCCTGGGGCAAGAGGATGTAGCGCAAAATTTGCACGCGGTGCAGGCCGATGGCCTGCCCGGCTTCATGCTGGCCGACGTGCAGCGATTGCAAGCCGGCTCGGAAAGTATCGGCCAACACGGCGCTGCCTACCAGGCTCAAACCGACGATGGCCGCCAGCCACGCGGGTAGATTGATTCCCAGATAGGACAGCCCAAAGTAGATCAGAAACAGATGCGCCAGCGCAGGCACATTGCGCATCCACTCGACGAAACAGGCGATGGCGCCGTGTACCAGTCGCGATCGGCTGAACGTCAGTAAAACCGCCAGTACCAAACCGCCCACGCTGGCCAGCACTAAGGTGCAGAGGGCGATTTCCAATGCGCTCATTGCGCCTTTCATTAGCAAGGGCAACAGCCCAAGGAAAGCTTGCAGATTCACCATCACGCGCTCTCCACAGCCATACGCCCAAGAAAGCTGCGGGTACGTTCGTGACAAGGGTTGTCGATCACTTGCGCCGACGGTCCCTGTTCGACAATGCGCCCGCCGTCCATGAAGATCACCCGATCCGCCACATCGCGGGCAAACCTCACTTCGTGGGTGACCATGATCATGCTGCGGCCCTCTTGCGCCAGCTCGCGAATCACGGCCAACACTTCGCCGACCAACTCGGGATCCAACGCCGAGGTCGGTTCGTCGAACAAAATCACTTTCGGTTGCTGGGCCAAAGCCCGGGCGATGGCGACCCGCTGTTGCTGACCACCCGATAATTGCTCGGGATAAGACTCGGCCTTGTGCCGCAGATGGACTTTTTCCAACATCGCGTCGGCCAACTCATACGCCTGCTTGCGCGGCATGCCTTGGACCTTGATGGGGCCGAGCGCGACGTTGTCGCGCACGTTCAAGTGCGGCCAGAGATAGAACAACTGGAACACCATGGCGATCTCGCGGCGCTGCGCAGCCATCTCCCGGTCACTCATCAGGCGCGAACGCTGACCGTCCTTGACCTGCCCGATCAGCTCGTTACCCAGCCAGATCTCGCCACTGGTCGGTTTTTCCAGGTAATTGATGCAACGCAGGCAGGTGGACTTTCCAGATCCGCTTGGGCCAATCAGCGACAGGGTCTCACCGGGCTTCAACTCCAGGCTGATGCCCTTGAGCACTTCCAGATCGCCATAGTTCTTGTGTAATGCGTGCACGCGCAGCAAGGCGGCGTCAGACGGGCTCGACATTTTGGCTAACCTCTTTTTGTTATAGGCATGGCGATGAGTCGGTGCATCCGCAGGAGTCCGCCCCATCGCCGCACACACTTATTTGCAGCCGGGCAGCGTCCAGTCCGCCGGGCGGTCGACGCCCAAGCGCAGGTCCTTGCCTTCGGGCATGAACCAGACATCCTGGGTCAGGCCGTAGCGAGCACCGATCTTGCGCATCTCACAGTTTTTCCAGAGCGTCTGAATCTGCGCGTTGACCGCCGCCACCAGTTCCGGACTGGCCTTGTTGAAGCCGAACACCACCTGACCCAAGCCAGTCAGCAATGGGAAATTCGGATCGTTGTCGACGAAGGCGTTGAAATGCAGGTGCCATTGCTCATTGCGGGAAATGGCGTATTGCATGACCGGTGGGTCGCCGATCACCGCATCGATGCGTCCGGCGAGCAGATCGCGAACGGCCGCATCAGACGTGTCGTACAGGGCGACTTGCAGGCCATCGATCTTGCGCATCTCAGGGATGAACGAAAAACCGGTGATGGTGCCGACTTTCTTACCTTGCAAATCCTTGAGGCTGTTCCAGTTGGTCTTGTCTGTCTGGGTGATCCCGTTCTTGAAGTAGTGGATCGGGTCGCTCAAGGCCATGATTTTCGAGCGTTGCTCGGTCCAGCCCATCGTGCCGGCCATGACATCCACGCGCTGGGACTGCACCGATGCAATCGTCCCTGACCACTCCATCAATGCCGGCTTGACCTTAAGGCCCATTTTTTCGGCAATTTGTTGAATGATTTCACCGTCATAGCCGATCATCCGACTATCTTGATACCCTGTTCCTGGCATATCACCACTGAAGGCGATGGTCAGGCTTCCCGGCGCTACTGTCTCCAATGCGAACACCGGTGCCGTAGCCAACACGGACACCAGTAAACCGGCACAAATACCGGAAAAGCGCTGAATTTTGGACGTCGTCATCGGTTGCTCCTCGATCGTTTTTATTGTGGTAGCAGAACGTTTCGCATAGGCCCATCGTAGTGGGACCGGCGGTCTAACTTGTTGGATGCTTTGCACGAATGATTGAATATTTGCGACATTCTGGCGACACAGAGAATGTGACACCCCCGGAAAGCCTCGTGGACGGGCTCGATCATGGGCAGGCGCGTCATCCACCCATGCGCCGCGGCACCGCCGAGTTGTCCATTGGCATCATGTTGTGGCCACGCTTCCCCTTGCTGTCGCTGTCAGGGCTGACCGATGCGTTGCGGCATGCCGCCGATACGGGTGATCAAAGCCGCCCCATCCGCTGCCAATGGAAAGTACTCGGCACACCCGGGCAAAGAGTCATTTCCAGTAGCGGACTGGACGTACCGATCGACAGCGAACTCGCTGACCCGGAGCGTTTCGACTACATCGTGGTGATTGGTGGATTGCTCGATTCCATCGAGGCGGTGCCGAAAACCTATCCCGCGTTCCTCCACCAGGCCGCGGCCGCACAGGTGCCATTGATCGGCCTGTGCACCGGCAGCTTCGTGCTCGCGCGACATGGCCTGATGGAGGGGCGAACGGCGTGCGTCCACGCCTACCATGGCGACGACTGGAAGCAGCGGTTTCCCACGTTGCGCTTTGTCATCAACAGAGACTTTCTGATCGACCGGGACCGGATTACCTGCGCGGGCGGGGTTTCAGTTATCGATCTGGCGCTTCATCTGATCGGCCTGCATTGCGGGCCGGATCGTGCGGGCAAAGTTGTGCATCAGATGACGGTGGCAAAGAACACGTCCAACAGTTTCGTCGACCGACGCAAGGCGCTCGGGTACGCCAGCTCATCCAATCGCCGGCTGCACGAAGCCGTGATGTTGATGGAAAAACACATGGCCCACCCCTTGGATATCGAGGCCATTGCGCATCTGGTCGGCACCAGTAAACGGCAATTGGAACGCCTGTTTGTCGCTGAAACCAACAACAGCCCAGCCCAGTTCTACCGCCAGGTCCGACTCCGGTTTGGCAGATGGCTGCTGGTGAGTTCCGATCGCCAGATCGGCGAGATCGCCTTTGAATGTGGCTTCGCGGATGCGCCGCATTTTATTCGGCACTTTCAGAGCATGTTTGGCATGTCGCCAGGGAAGTTACGCAAGGCCCTGATGCAACAAGATGGGAAATAACGCGGCAAGTAGTCGGTGTAGGTGTATTTGAAAGAAGATCCGAGCAGTGAATTTTTCCAGGTATCCGATGAGAGACGGGCGATATCGGGGCGTGGATTCGACACCGACGTCGACCTCGCCTTGGCGACCCGGGAACAAAAAGACCGCGGCGGCAGTGAACAGCGTGAACAGCGCCAGCAATTGCGACAAGGTGTTGAACCCGGCGGTATAGGCCCAATTCATTAAGAATGTACCGAACCAGTCGCCGTTCATTTGCTTCGGAGGAGCCCCGGTAAGCGGTTTGTTTACTCGTTGGTGTGATTGATGAGTGGATCCGGCGGCGGCTCTGCCCGGCAATGAGATCCCCCCTTACCTGTTGGGTGTCAGCGGCCGGCGGCCGACCCACCTTGAACCCTGCAGCGTACAGCGGAGCATTCCCCAAGCGGTATAAATCAGCGTGTTGAAATTAGGCCGCCTCGCGATCGCCAATAAAATGGCGAAATCCTCAGCTCAACCGTTTTTGCACAATATTTGAGCAAATTAGTTACAATTTATTGACACTGCCAGTCCAACGTCATCACAATTGCGCGCCATCACCGAGGCATAAGAGAGTCTGCCAATGGTGATCGGCGGAGAATGCGGTATTTCGTCTTCTTCCAGCCGCTCGATACTGCTTTGAAAGCTCGCTTGCTGAACATCATGGGGGCTACTTGGCAGTGCAACACCCTACTCATGCTGACTAAGTCTGACACTGAGCCCGGCTCGGAGCGCTTGTGCTAGTCGTCAGAAACGTGACGCATTTGAAAAACTGTAACGCCAGGGAAGGTGCTGATCGCGCCGCATCCGATTTAAAGGAAAAGGGAGTTTCATTTGAGTCAGGTCACCTTAGACATCCGCCATCTGCGCGATGAGCAGATATTGTTACGTGACGGCGGGCTCTATTGGGTGGCAGTGGATCAGGCGAGCGACTCTGCCGCGCTGGCGGTCCAGTGCCTGGCAGCGATGCCGGCCCATGCGCAAGGGATGTTAGTGTGCTGCGGACATTCAAGTCAGGACCTGGCCCAGGGACTGGCGGCAGATACCGGTCCTGGTCAGCTGAAGCTGTTTGACATCAACAAAGACGACATTGGTCTGACCCTCAAATCGCTGGTCGGCGAGCTGACCCGTGCTGCTCCGGTTGCCGGCACTACCATTGTGTTGATGCTGCCGGGGAGCGCATGGCAGGGCGACGTCGCGCCGCAGCTGCGGCATTGCTGTCTGTCCCTGAGGCAATGGCTGGGCGCACGCCAATGCTCTCTGTTGGTGATCAGCCATGGCCAGACACCTCAACTGCATGACTGTTTGTTGCGGCTCAACGATACGATCTCCGGGCTCGCTCAGCTCTATCGCCGTGATGGTGGTATTCGCTATCAATTGCACTACTGGCACAGCGAACTGGGCGTGTGCAGCGGGCAGGAGTTCGAGCTCGAGTTGCTGGTGGACGGGTTTGCGCTGTCGGTCAATGAACAGGCCAATGTGCAAGTGCCCCATACCGACGACCAGCGGATCTACCTGACCCAGCGTTCTGTGCTTGAAGGCTCGCCGCCGTTGTCGGATCAGTGGAGGCTGTTCGAGAGCCGCGAGGACTTGCTTCAGCAAGCCAGTCACGCTCGTGCTGCCAGTATCATCGTGGCCATCGACAGCAACCTGCACGTCGAAGCGTTGGCTCGTCAGATTCACGCCCTGCGCGAGCGCTGCGGTATCGCACTGAAGATCATCATACGCGAGATGGAACCCTGCCTGCGTTATCGGGACGAGCGTTTGCTGGTGTCCTGCGGTGCCAACATCACCGTGCCCTATGGGACGACGCTGGCGCACTTCTTCAGCATCATCGACAGAGCCCAGGGCCAGACCTGGCGCCGGAGCCGCACCACCAACTTCCAGTCCCTATTCGAACGTCTGCGGCCGCCCCCCGAGCGCGGTCTGTTAACGCCCCAGGAATTCATCGCCATGGTGGAGCGTGTCTATAACGGCGCCTCTGGAGAAATCAGCCACCAACTGCTCAAGCTGATGCCGCGCGGTGGCCTGGAAATCGAGCAGTACTCGAGTCAAATCGGCTTGCGTCGTTTTGGTGACGTCGCCTGCGTGGTCAACGGTGCCTTTTATCTGTTCCTGTTTGGCTGTCGCGCGGACGGACTGGAACCCGCATTGGGGAATATCTGTCGGCTCGCCTGGCGCGATCTTTTCAGCAGTTTCCAGATTCTCCAAGGTGTTGAAGCGTTGCCGCGCGAGGACTTCCTCGCGGCGCCCTTGCTGCCTCTCACGTTCGCTCTGGCAGAAGAACACACGGTCGGTAGCTCCACCGAAGCGGCCGGCCGTGTTGCCTATTCGCCTCAACGCACCACACTGCCCATTACGGACCCTTGTTCATGAGTTATTCCGAGCTGATCCAGGTAATTGGCCTCAGTAGCCTGCTGACCCTGGCACTGATCGTGGTACTGATTAGATTCGGTCGCCATTTTCTATCTGTGGTGCAGGGTTTCTTGCCCCCGCGTTACCTGAAATCCCGTGGTGTGCGTCGTCGTGCCCCAGCCCAGAGCGAGCCCAATGAGCCAGTTTGAAGTCATTAACCCGGCGTCAGTGCGCGTCTGGCCGGGCCTGGGCCCCTGGAATCTGTATTTCATCCTCAAGTTCGTATTGCTGTGGGCGGGTTACCTGAACTTGCAGGTATTGCCCAACCTGGTGTTCGCGGCGGCGTTGCTGCTGCCGTTGCCGCATCGTTATCTGCGTATCCTGCGCACAGCCATCGCGATCCCCGTGGGTGTTGCGCTGTTTTACCAGGACACCTGGCTGCCGCCCTTCAGCCGCCTGCTGAACCAGCCAGGCGTGCTGGATTTCAGCGGTGCATACATGGTCGAACTGATGGGTCGTTTCATTGACTGGAACCTGTGTGCGCTGCTGGCTGTGTTGGTGGTGGTCTACGCCTTCGTCCGGCACTGGCTGCGCCTGACCACTCTGAGTGTGCTGGGTTTAGCCTGGCTGGCCAGCGCGAATGTGCTAGCCCTGCGCCCCAGCGACGAGCCGGTCGCGGCGGCGGCCAGTGGCGCTCCCATTGCAGCGGTGAGCACGGCCCCCCCAGACAGCGCGACACTGGAAGCCTACCTGCAGAAGTTCTATAGCACCGAGGCTGGACGGCAGGTGGAGTTCAAGCCTTCGACCTCTGCAGCGCAGCCTTTCGACCTGTTGCTGATCAATATCTGCTCCATGGCCTGGGATGATCTGGAAACCGTGGGCCTGCGCGACAACACGCTGTTCCAGCAGATGGACGTTATTTTCGACAACTTCAACTCGGCCACTTCCTACAGCGGCCCGGCGGCGATCCGCCTGTTGCGCGCCAGTTGTGGACAGGTTCCGCACAAGCAGCTCTATGGCACCGCGCCGCAACAGTGCATGTTGATGGACGACCTGAGCAAGCTGGGCTTTTCCAGCGAAGTGATGCTCAACCACACTGGGCAGTTCGAAGGCTTCCTTGATGAAGTCCGCGCCCAAGGGTCATTGCCGGGGCCCGCGATCAGTACCAGCAAATTACCGCGTGCCTTGGTGGGTTTCGACGGTTCACCGATCCTGCGCGATGCTCAGGTACTGGACGCCTGGTGGAAGCACCGCGAAGCAGAAAAGAACGATCGCGTGGCGCTGTTCTACAACACCACCACACTGCATGACGGCAACCGTGTGCTGACCGCTGATGGCGGCACCAGGAGCAGCGATTACAAACCGCTTGCCCAAGGGCTGATCGATGACCTCAGTGGCTTTCTCAAACAACTGGAACTCAGTGGCCGTCGGGTAGTGGTGGTGATCGTGCCGGAGCATGGTGCGGCGCTGCATGGCGACCGTATGCAGATCGCCGGCATGCGCGAGATTCCGAGCCAGTCCATTACCCACGTGCCGGTCGGCATCAAGTTGGTGGGCATGGGGCATAACCCCGGTTCTGCCCCCCGGCACATCACCGATCCGAGCAGTTTCCTGGCCCTGTCGGAGATCATCAGCCGCTTGTATAGCGCCCAACCCCAGGCGGATGGCCAGGGTCCAAACTGGTCGGCTCTGCTGAGCAATCTGCCGCAGACAGCGGCAGTCTCCGAAAACGCTGGCACGGTGGTCGTTGACTACGCCGGGAAACCCTACATACGAATCAAGGAGAAAGCAGCATGGCTGCCTTACCCACAGCGCTTCAAGTGAAGGCCAGGGTGCAGTCGCGTGCGGATCGTGCCGATGACATCGCCCGCCTGAAACTGGCACTTGAGCTGCCCGAACTGGACTACGTGGACACCTCCGCACAGATCGAATTGCAAAAGGCCCTGCATCGCTGGCCGCTGCTGGCAGAGATGGACCGCCTGCAGCCGGCGGTCCTGCCGATGATACGTGAGCCCGAACTGGAGATGCTGTCGTGACCGCACTTAGCCTGCGTGGTCTACGCGGCGGTGTCGGCACCAGCTCGCTGCTGGCGGCCACAGGCTATGCACTGCATAGCCTGGGCGAGCGCGTGCTGCTGGTCGACATGTGCCCGGAAAACCTGCTTCGCCTGCACTTCAGTGTCAGCTTCGGCGAGCGCGGTGGCTGGGCGCGCGCCATGATCGAAGGTAAGGGTTGGAACACCGAGGCCTGGACCGTGGAACCGGGATTGAGTGTATTGCCTTACGGCCGCCTGAAACGGGACGAGCAGGACCACATCGAGCAGCGCCTGCTAAACGAGCCGAATCTATGGCGCCGCCGACAGGCCGCCCTTGCCGAACACTTTGACTGGATCCTGTTCGATGTGCCCTTGCGACTGTCCGGTCATGCTTGTGTCGGACCCTGTGCGTTGCGCCTGCAGATTGTCGAGGCGGATGCTGCCTGTCACGTGCTGTTGCAGCAGGAGGAAGCCCCTCGCGAGCATCTGCTGATCAACCGCTTCGACCCGGTCAGCCAATTGCAGCGCGACCTGCTGCTGATCTGGCGCAAACAATATGGTGCCCGCCTGCTGCCTCTCAACGTGCATCAGGATGAAGCGATGCGCGAAGCCCAGGCGTTCAAGATGCCGGTGGGGGCATATGCCGAGGCCAGTCTGGTTGCCCAGGATGTGCTGAGCCTGGCCACCTGGTGCCTGACCCAACGCATGGGGACGGCATGATCGCTCGCATTTTCCCTTACGCTCACCTGCGTCGGCGCTATGACTGTGCTCCGCCAATTGCGTTGCTGCTGGCGACAATGAACGCCCTGGCATGGCTGTTGTTGCGTCTGGAGTCACCGAACTGGCGCGCAGTGCTCGATCAGCCAAAGCGCTGGTATCCACAACTGAACGACAAGGCTCCGAGCCTGGGCGATCCGTTGCGCTATGCGGTACAAAGCCTCTGGCTACTGCTGGTTCGCCCGGCCAGGCCGCGGGGGTGGACGCTGTCGACCCCAGCCTGGCTCAAACGTGTCGGCGCGCTGTACCTGCGGCAGTGGACGCGCATTGGCAAGGTGCTGGAAGCGTTGCCCCTGCGCACCGAGTCCAGCCAGCCAATTCGTCAGAGCAGCCATTGGTGGAAAGGCCTGGACCGTCACAGCCAACGATTGGTCAATGCGGCCATCGGTGTCGTCGCCTTCATTTTTATGTTGCTGTGCATCACCGAGCCTTTCGGCTACGTCTCCCAGTTGGTATTCGTCTTGCTGCTGTGGAGCTTGGCCATGCTGGTGCGGCGGGTTCCGGGCCGCTTTGCGACGTTGTTGATGGTGGTCCTGTCGACCATCGTCTCGTGCCGTTACCTGTGGTGGCGCTACACCTCGACCCTGAACTGGAACCAGCCCCTGGACCTGATGTGCGGGATGATCCTGCTGGTGGCCGAAACTTATTCCTGGGTAGTGCTGATCCTGGGGTACATCCAGACGTGCTGGCCCTTGGGCCGAAAACCGGCGCCGCTGCCGCGCGACACGCGCCTGTGGCCGAGCGTCGACCTGTTGATCCCGACCTACAACGAAGACCTGTCGATCGTGCGAGGTACGGTGTACGCGGCCATGGGCATCGACTGGCCGGCCGACAAGCTGAACATCTACATTCTCGATGACGGCAGACGCGAGAGTTTCCGCCAGTTCGCCGCCGAAGTAGGGGTGGGCTACATCACTCGCAGCGACAATCGTCATGCCAAGGCCGGTAATCTCAACCACGCGCTGAAGCAACTGAACGGCGAACTGGTCGCCATTTTCGACTGTGACCACGTACCTGTGCGCTCTTTCCTGCAGATGACCACCGGGGGCTTTTTGCGTGATCCGAAACTCGCGCTGGTGCAGACCCCGCACCATTTCCTGTCACCGGACCCCTTCGAGCGAAACCTCAATGTATTCCGCGAGCACCCCAACGAGGGCGAGTTGTTCTACGGGTTGATTCAGGACGGCAACGACATGTGGAACGCGGCGTTTTTCTGCGGCTCATGCGCGGTGCTGCGGCGCACCGCGCTGGATGCGATTGGCGGCTTTGCCGTCGAGACGGTTACCGAAGACGCCCACACGGCGCTACGCCTACACCGCAACGGCTGGAACTCGGCCTATATCAAATTGCCGCAAGCGGCTGGCCTGGCGACCGAAAGCCTGTCAGCGCATATCGGCCAGCGCATTCGCTGGGCCCGTGGCATGGCGCAGATCTTCCGCACCGACAACCCCTTGCTCGGAAAAGGCCTGACCCTCTTCCAGCGCATCTGTTACGCCAACGCGATGATGCACTTTTTGGCCGGCCTGCCGCGCTTGGTGTTTCTGATGGCGCCGCTGGCGTTTTTGTTCCTGCATGCCTACATCATCTACGCCCCGGCGCTGATGATCCTGCTGTACGTGCTACCACACATGATCCACGCAAGCATCACCAACTCGCGGCTGCAGGGCGCCTATCGTCGGACTTTCTGGGGGGAGGTGTACGAGACCGTCCTGGCTTGGTACATCGCGCGCCCTACCACCGTGGCACTGTTTAACCCCAGCAAAGGCAAGTTCAATGTCACCGCCAAGGGCGGCCTGATGGAGCAGAACCAGTTTGACTGGAAAATCGCCCAGCCGTACCTGCTACTGGCGTTGCTGAACATTACCGGCCTGGGTTTTGCCGTCTGGCGTCTGATCTGCGGCCCCCGCGAGGAGATTGTCACCGTTGTGGTGAGTATTCTCTGGGTGATCTACAACCTGCTGATCATCGGGGGCGCCATGGCGGTCGCCGCTGAAGTTCGCCAGGTTCGCCACACCCACCGGGTATACGTCAAGTTGCCCGCGGCAGTGCGCCTTGAGAATGGTCACTGTTATCCAGGCATGTTGCAGGACTATTCCGACGGTGGCGCAGGCATCCAGCTCGACACCCCACAGTCGCTGGCGGTGGGTGGGAGCATCTCGCTGATGATGCAGCGCGGCACCCGTGAATTCCTGTTCCCGGGCTATATCAGCCGCAGCCACAAGCACTTCATCGGTATCAGCTTCACCGGCCTCAATGCACAACAGAAAGTCGACTTTGTGCAGTGCACGTTTGCCCGCGCCGACGCGTGGCTCAACTGGGGCGAGAAATTCACCCCGGATCGCCCGCTGCACAGTTTTGTGGACATTCTCAAACTTGGCGGTACCGGTTACTACCGCCTCTACGAATACCTGCCTGCCTGGATCCGCCGCATCGCCGGCCCGCCGTTGCGAATATTGCGCTGGCTGGCCAGTTTTCTGCCGCGCATGCCGGCCGTTGCCCCATCTCTCAACTCTCGATCAGTGAGCGCACCATGAGCCGCTACTTCAGCAAAACCCTTTTTGCCAGTCTGGCGCTCCTGACCACCGTTTGTGCCCAGGCCGCCACCGCACTAGCGCCGGCCGCGCCGGTCGCGCCAGCCGCGGTCAGCAACGTACCGAGCTGGAACACCGCGTACAGCTTCGAACAGCTGGGCCGTCCCGCCGACAGCCTATTGCTGGGCATCCACAATAGCGACCAGATCGAGTTCAGCCTGCGTCGTGATCGTATTGCCAGTGACGCGAAACTGCAGCTGGAGTACACGCCGTCGCCTTCGCTGCAGCCACAGATCTCGCATTTACGTGTGTATCTCAACGACGTGCTAATGAGCGTTGTACCGATCGAAAAGGAGCAATTGGGTAAGAGGGTCACCCAATCGGTAGCCCTGGACCCGCGACTGATTTCGGACTTCAACCGCGTACGCCTGGAGTTCGTCGGCCACTACACCGATATCTGCGAAGATCCGGCCAACAGCACGCTATGGCTGAACGTTGGGCGCAGCAGCCAGATCCAATTGCAGGAGCAGGCACTCGCACTCAAGAACGACCTGGCCTATTTCCCGATGCCTTTCTTCGACACTCGGGGCCAGGACAAGCCGGTCCTGAACATGGTCTTGGCCGATGCGCCGACCTTGGGCGAGCAGCGTGCAGCCGGTATCCTGGTGTCCTATTTCGGCAGTCTGGCCGCCTGGCGTGGTGCGCAGTTCCCCGTTCTGTTCGACCAGCTGCCGCCCGCTGATGAACACCATCGCGCCAAGTCGGCCATTGTCTTTGCCACCAACGATCATCGTCCGTCCTTCCTCGCTGACACAGACAAGTTCCCGGCCGTGGATGCACCCGTTGTACAGATGATCGACAACCCGCAGGATCCCTACAGTAAAGTCTTGCTGGTATTGGGTCGCAATGACGATGACCTGGCTGTAGCTGCCCGCGCCCTGGCCTTGGGCGCAGGCGCGTTCCGGGGCTCGAGCGTGACTGTCAACAAGGTCGAGCAGCTCAAGCCTCGGGTGCCTTATGACGCGCCGAACTGGATGCGCACGGACCGCTCGGTACGTTTCGCCGAGTTGATCAAGTACCCCGAGCAGCTTCAGGCCAACGGGCTGCAGCCACGTCCCATCACGGTGGACGTGAATCTGCCGCCTGACCTGTTCCTCTGGCGTAACCAAGGGATTGCGCTGCAAACCAAGTTCCGTTACACGCCACCGTCGGTCAACGACGAATCGCGCTTGACCATCAGCCTGAACAACCAGTTCATCACCAGCCTGGCGCTGCAAAGCAAGACCGACAGCCGTCTGGAGGCGCTGCGCCTGGCGGTGCTGTCCAACGAGTCGGCTAACCACAGCGACAAGTTGCTGGTGCCAGCGCTGAAGATTGGCGACCGTAACACCCTGCGTTTCGACTTCAACTTCGCCAGCACCTTTGGCAGTGCCCAGCGCGACCGTTGCCAGACTTCACTGCCGGTGAACAACCAGGCCGTGATTGATGAAGAGTCGACCATCGACCTGTCCGGTTACTATCACTACATCGCCATGCCCGACCTGCGCGCCCTTGCCCGAAGCGGTTTTCCATACAGCCGTATGGCTGACCTGTCGCAAACCCTGGTGATGGTGCCGCCCCACATCAGTGCCGTGCAACTGAGTACGGTGTTCGAGACCATCGCCGCAATCTCTGCGCGCTCAGGCCTGCCCGCGTTTGGCCTGCGGCTGTCGGACAACTGGGACGACGCCAAGGCGGATGTCGATCTGCTGGTGTTCGGCGCCATGGCGCCGGGCGTGGGCGATGGCGCCGATGCCAATCTGGTGCTGAACAAGACGCGTGCCTGGCTACTCAAACCGTCCCACGAGCAGAGCGGCAAGTCGACCCGCGCCGGTCAGTTCAGCGATGAACGCGACCTGGCTGCCAACCGCGTCGAAGTCAGCGCCCAGGCACCGATCGCCGCCATCGTTGGCTTGCAGTCGCCGTATCACCCACAGCGCAGCATCGTGGCCTTGCTGGCGAGCGATGACGCCGATTACCAACTGCTGCGCGACACCCTGGGCGACGTGGGAAAAATGGACGCTGTTACCGGTTCTGTGGCGCTGATCCGCAGCAGTGGCGTAGAGAGCAGTTGGGTGGGCCAGCAGTACTTCGTCGGCCACCTTCCGTGGTGGCTGCTGCTCTGGTACCAATTGTCCGAGCACCCGATCCTGCTGGCGGTCATGGCCACCATCAGTGCGCTGCTGACGGCATTCCTACTGTGGCGCGCACTCCGTTGGGCTGCCCGTCGTCGCCTGGCCGGTCAGGAGTAGTCGGGTGAAAGCTTTTTTCGCGTCAGCCTTGGCCGCGTTGATCGTAGCGCCTAGCTTTGCCGGTGCTGCCGAATGCGCTTGGCCGGCCTGGCAGAATTTTCGTCAGGCGATGCTCAGCTCGGACGGACGGGTCATTGACCACTCCTCGGAGCAGTTGATCTCCACGTCTGAAGGACAGAGCTACGGGCTGTTTTTCGCCCTGCTGGGCAATGACCGCGATAGCTTCGCCAAAGTGCTGCGCTGGACTCAGGACAATTTGGCCGGCGGAGACCTTAACCGGCAGCTTCCGGCATGGCAGTGGGGCCGCGACAACGCTGGCCGCTGGCAGGTACTCGATAGCAATAACGCCACCGATGCCGACTTGTGGATCGCCTATAGCCTGCTGGAAGCCGGGCGTCTGTGGCATCAACCGGATTACCTGGCCTTGGGCCGCAGCTTGCTCTGGCGCAGTGCGGCACAAAGCCTGCGCAAGCTACCAGGCCTGGGCCTGATGCTGTTGCCCGGCGACTCCGGATTCGAAAACGCCGAGGGTTGGCGTCTGAATGCCAGCTATCTGCCGCCGCAATTGCTGGCACGCTTCGCCCTGGAAGCACCGATCTGGGCGGAGCTGGCCAGCAACACCGAGCGTCTGCTGATCGAAAGCTCACCCAAGGGCCTGGCACCCGACTGGCAACGGTGGAAACCCGGGCAGGGTTGGGCCGTGGACACTCAGAAAGGCAGCGTTGGTAGCTATGACGCCATTCGTGTCTACCTCTGGCTGGGCATGCTGGACAAGGATACCCCCGGGCGCACCAGGTTGATCGAACACTTCAAACCCATGCTGGACCTGACTGTGCGGCGGGGCCACGTTCCGGAAAAAGTCGACACACTCACCGGTCTTGACAATGGCGCCGGCCCGGTTGGTTTCAGTGCCGCATTGCTGCCCTTGCTGGCTGCCAGCCCGGACAGCGTGGCTGCCCTCAAGACCCAACGCCAACGCCTGCAACAACAGCCGCCCTTGGCAGATGCCTATTACAACCAATCACTGACGCTGTTCGGGCAGGGCTGGGACCAACAACGTTATCGCTTCGATAAGAACGGACGCCTCGTGCCAAACTGGATTGCCCCATGCAAAAAATGACCGGTTTCGGGCTGCTGCTGAGCAGCGTTTATGGGGTCGCCCTGGGCCAGCCTCTCAGCCCGCCCGACCAGCAGCAATGGCTGCTGGAGCAGGTCCGCATTGGTGAGGCTCTGTACCGCGAAGACCTGGTGCATGACTCGCTGGCTCGTCTGGAGCTGATCGCCCCGAACAATCCGCAGGTGAAAGTTCTCGAAGTCCGCCAGGCACTGCTGCAAAAAAATCAACCGGAAGCCGAACGCCTGGTCGCTCAACTGCGCCAACAGGCACCAGGCACGGCGGCCCTGCGTCAGGCCGAGAGCTTGTTGAAAATGCACGGTGCCGACGGTCAAAAGGCTCTGCAGGAGGCGCGCCTGCTGGCCGTCGCCGGCCGCTCTGAAGACGCAATCAAGGCATATCGACAGTTGTTCGGCGATGATATGCCGGACTTTGCCACGGCGCTGGAATATCTGAATGTGCGTAGCGGCATCAAGGCCGAGCGCCCTGTCGTGATAGAGCAACTGCGCGAACTGGACCGGCAGTACCCCGGCAATGCCTCGCTGCGCCAGACCTTGGTCGGCCTGCTGTTTGCCGAAAAGCGTGATCCTGAGGCGCTGGACGTCCTGCATCAATTGGCTGGCGATCCGAACGCCAGCAACAACGCTGCCGAGCGCGAATACAACTATTGGCTCGAACAACCGGTAGGGCCCGAAACCGCGCAGGGCTGGCGAGTGTTTCTGAAGCACTATCCCAATACCAGCTTGCGCCCCGACGCGACTAAACAGCTGCAAAAGCAGGAGCAATACCTGACTGATCCGGCCTGGCAGGCCGGAGTCAAAGGCAAGGCATTGCTTGAGGCCGGCAACAACGTCGGCGCTGAAGCCCGTTTGCGGCGGGCGATCAAGCGTTACCCGCAAGACTCCAGCCTGCTGGGTTCACTGGGTGTTTCGCTGATGCGCCAGAACAGGCACGAAGCGGCATACCACGCTTTCGTCAAAGCCTCGTCCATCGAGCAAGACACCTTCTGGATGACCAAATGGCAGGATCTCAAGGCTGCCAACTATCAGTGGATGCTGCTGCAAAAGGGTGATGAAGCCCTTGAGCGAAAGGATTATCGCGTTGCAAAAAAATGGTACCGGCAGGCGAACCGAGCCAAGCCAAACGACCCTGCGCCGCTGATCGGCTTGTCCTACGTTGCCCAGGGCGAAGCCGATGACATCACCGCAGAAGCCTTGCTGGTGCGTGCGCGCAAGCTCGATCCGAGCAATGCAAGCACGGTGCGTGCGATGGTCCGCCTGTACCAGTCGCAATCACCGGAAAAGGCCGAGCACTACCTCGACAGCCTGACGCCCAAAGAACAGCAAGAGTTCCAAAGCGTGCGTCGGGAACTGACGCTGGATCGCCTCAATGCGCAGGCCGATGGCGCTACCCGGCGCAGCGATTGGGCGCAGGTGACGGTAGCCTTGAGCAAGGCTCGCGTGCTGGACCCGGACAATCCCTGGTTGGTGTACCGCTTGGCCAATGCCCAACGCGAACTTGGTCTCCATGCCGAGGCCGATCAAAGCTTCCACGGGCTGTTACAACGTCGGGGCCAGAACGCCGACGCGCGCTATGCCCACGGCCTGTTTCTGGCCAATGCCGAGCGTGACGGCGATGCCATGGGCACTCTGCAACAGATCCCCCGTGCCGCCTGGAACGACAACATGAACGCGCTGTGGGCTCGTCTGCAGCGTCGCCAGTTGCTCGCGAAGGCCCGAGCGCTACGCGACGGCGGCCATGAGGCCCAGGCCGAAGCGCTGCTGATGCGCGCGCCGACCACTGACGACCAACTGACCCTGGCCGACTGGGCTCAGCAGCGTGGCGACCTGGTACAGGCCGAAAGCCGCTATCGCAAGGTGCTGACCAGCGTGCCGAACAATGCCGAGGCCCAACTCGGCCTGAGCGAAGTGCTGATCGCCAGCGGTCAACCGAACGCCGCCAAGGTCAGTCTTATGGCCGTGTCGGCGCCGGTACCGGCGGATGTGTCGTTTCAGCGCCGGCTGGCCAATGCCTGGGCGTCGCTGGGCGACAAGACGCGTGCGAACGCGCTGTTCGCGCAGTTGCTCAAGACCCCGCAAAGTGATCCGTTGGTCTATCGGGATGCGGCGCGTCTGCTGTCCCGAGAAGAGCCGCAGCGGGCTCTGGATGACTATGCGCGCAGCATGGGCGCGGCAAGGATGATCGAACCGCCACAGGCCCAACCGCGCGACAACCGCGCCATGACCTTGGCCAGCCGTGCCAGCGACAGCGATGACTGGTTGAAGCGCAGCATCCGCAGCGACGTCGACGAGCTGTACCAAAAACAGAATCCGACGGTGAACCTATACCACGACCTCGCCTGGCGCACCGACAACAGTTCCTCGGGGGTCTCGGACCTGACCACCCAAACCACCATCCTGCGCATCGACGCGCCAGTGGCGCAAGGGCAGGGTTTTGTCCAGGCTGAAGACATAAATCTGGATGTCAGCAATTTTTCCAGCAGCGACCGGTTCGGCTTGTGCGCGGTGGTGGCGAATGGCTGTACCAGCGCTTCGCAGAGCGTGCGCGGCACCCAGCTGGGCATGGGCTGGCACGATGATCGATGGGCCTTCGACCTTGGTCATACGCCACAAGAGTTCACCGTATCGAACTGGGTGGGCGGTGTCACCTACAGCGGCGACTGGAGCAGCCTGGACTACCGCCTCACGGCATCGCGGCGCCCCCTGACCAATTCACTGGTGTCGTATGCCGGTGCGGTCGATCCGGTCACCGGAACCCAGTGGGGCGGCGTTACCGCCAACGGCTTCACCTTGGGCCTGAGCCATGACCGAGGCGCCAAGGATGGCGTGTGGGCAAGCCTGAGCAGTCATTGGTTAGTGGGGCAGAACGTTGAGAACAACCAACGGCGCACAGCCATGGGCGGTTACTACTATCGCCTGATGGAACGTGCCGACGAACGTCTGCGCACTGGCCTGACCCTGATGTACATGGGTTTCGACAAGGACTTGAGCGAAGATACACTCGGCCAGGGCGGCTACTACAGCCCACAGCAGTACTACTCGGTCAGCGTGCCGGTGAACTACGCCTGGCGTAACGCCGACTGGTCGGCCCTGCTCGAAAGCTCAGTGGGTTGGTCGTTCGCGCAAATCGACGGCTCTGATTTCTACCCCAAAGACAATCGCGAAGCTGATCTGCAGAGCCTGCTGGCGCAATCGAACAAGACGCTGGTGGACAACCCGTCCCTGACCAAGAGTGGCAGTAGCAGCAACGGCTACAATTTACGTGTCCAGGGCCTCGTGGAACGTCGCCTTTCCGATAACCTGGTCCTGGGCGCCGGCATCACCTGGCAGCACAGCGAAGGCTACGCCCCGAGCCGGGCCTTGCTTTACTTGCGCTACACATTTGACCCTTGGCAAGGCAACCTGCCGCTACCGGTGGAGCCGATCTCGCCTTATGCGGATATGCGCTAGAGCGCCACAGCAGCGGCGCCGGGCTGTACACGCAACCCTGTCAGCAAGGCACCGCAGCGCGCATCATGCTGAGCAGCCCCTGGCGTGATGCGTGATTGACGGCGCTTGTCACCGCCTTGAGCGACGCCAGCAAACTACTGCCGTCGCGCGCGGCGCCGAATAGCAGCCGGTTATTCACGCGAATCTCGACATAGGCCAGTGCTTCGGCCTGAGCCCCATCGCGAGCAGCGTGCTCATGATAATCGGCGATATCGAAGTGAACGCCTCGCTGGGCAAATGCATCGACCAGCGCCGCCAGCGGCCCGTTGCCCTCACCGCTGAGATCGAACTGGGTGCCACCCATGTCGAGCACGCCCTCCAGGTAAGTCACAGCGCCTTCGCTGACCAATTTAGGCTGCAACAACGTGTAGGGCTTGCCCTCCTCCAGATAATGCCGGGTAAAGCACGCAAGGATCATCTCGCTACTGATCTCCTGGCCCGATCCATCCGCCTCTTGCTGGACCAGGGTGCTGAACTCCATCTGCAACCGGCGCGGCATCACGACCCCATGCTGTTCAAGCAGATAGGCCACGCCGCCCTTGCCGGATTGGCTGTTGACGCGAATGACCGCCTCATAACTGCGCCCCATGTCCGCCGGATCAATAGGCAGATAAGGCACTTCCCAGAAGCCATCGGGGTTGGCCTGGCGCACTGCAAAGCCTTTCTTGATCGCGTCTTGATGCGACCCTGAAAAAGCCGTGAACACCAGCTCGCCCGCGTAAGGATGGCGAGGATGCGTGGGCAGCTGATTACAGTGCTCCACCTCGCGCTGGACGTGGAGGATGTCCGAGAAATCCAGCTGTGGATCGATACCGCTGGTGTAGAGATTCATGGCCAGGGTGAGGACATCGACATTGCCGGTTCGCTCGCCGTTACCAAACAGCGTGCCCTCGACCCGTTCGGCACCGGCCAGGCAGGCCTGCTCGGCGGTGGCAACCCCGGTGCCCCGGTCATTGTGCGGATGGACGCTGATGATCACGCTGTCACGACGGCTGAAATGCCGGCAAAACCATTCGATCTGATCGGCGAAAACATTGGCCGTGGAGACTTCGACGGTCGTCGGCAGGTTCAGGATCATCTTGTTGCAAGGCGTTGGGGCGAAGACGTCCGTCACCGCCTCGCAGACTTGCAATGCAAAATCCAACTCGGTGAAACAAAAGGTTTCGGGGGAATACTGGAAGGTCCACTGCGTCTCGGGATTGTCGTCCATGTGCTGTTTGATTTCGCGAGTGGCCTGGGTGGCAATCTCGATGCACCCGGCGCGGTCAACACCGAATACCACGTCTCGAAACACCGGGGCGGTCGCGTTGTACACATGCACGATAGCGCGAGGAGCGCCCTTCAATGCCTCAAACGTGCGCTCGATGAGATGGCTGCGGGCTTGCGTCATGACCTGAATCGTCACGTCATCGGGAATCGCACCGGTTTCGATAAGTTCGCGCACGTAGTCGAAGTCAGTCTGCGAAGCGGCGGGAAAGCCTACTTCGATTTCCTTGAAACCGACCTTGACCAACAGGTCGAAGAAACGGCGCTTGCGTTCGGCATTCATCGGCTCAATCAAGGCCTGATTGCCATCGCGCATATCGACGCTGCACCAGCTAGGCGCAACGGACTGGACCCGGCTGGGCCAGGCGCGGTCCGGCAGATCCACGGTGGTGAAATGTCGATATTTGCTGGAAGGATCCTTCAGCATCATGGCGTTTATCCTTTTTGATACGTCCGTAGGTGGGCAGGCTCGGCATCTGACGTCACCGAACATTGGATCCAATCATAAATGAACATAACTTGAGGCAAATTGCTTTTTCACATCAAAAGAAGGATAAAACAACAAAAAATAACCAATAAAATTTAACGTCTTGGTTATTTATGCTCAATATCTAAATATTTGAACAATTTCAGCTCCAGCAGGATCCAGCCCAGCGCTAATGCGACGAAACATAAACAGACGGCGCAACAGGTGCCGGCAACGCATAAGTCGCCTTCATCCATTCAATCTCCGCCTGAGGCGTTCGCCCGAACATCCGCTTGAATTCGCGACTGAATTGCGAGGCGCTTTCGTAGCCGACGTTGAACGCGGCCGTCGAAGCGCTCATGGGGTTGTGCAGCATCAATAGTCGCGCCTGGTGCAGGCGTGTCGATTTCAAGTACTGCATGGGCGTGGAGTCCGTCACGCTGCGAAAGTGCAGATGAAAGTTGGGGATGCTCATGTTGGCTTCATGGGCGAGCGCTTCGACGTCCAGATGCTCGTGGTAGCAGCTATGGATCTTGCGGATTGCCCGGGTGATCTTGCCGAAGTGCCCCTGGCGACTGAGCGCGGCGCGCATCGAGCCGCCCTGCTCGCCGGTCAGGATCCGGTAGTAGATTTCCCGTACCAGTGACGGCCCGAGTATTTGCGCTTCGCCCGGGCGGCTCATGGCTTCCAGCAAACGCAGCGTCGAGCTGCGCAGCAAATCGTCCATGGGCGAGGCGTACATGCCTTTGGGTTGGGCATCGCTGGGGCCGAGGGTCTCGTCGACTTGCAACATCAACTCGCTGGCCAGCTGTAAGTCGAGGCGCATGTAGACCGCCAGCATGGGCTCAGCTTCGGTGGCGTCGGTCTCCATGGTGAACGGAACCGGGACAGACACCACCAGATAGTGCTGGGCGTCATACACGTAGACGTCCTCACCCAGATAACCGCGCTTGCGCCCCTGGCACAGGATCACGATACCGGGCTCATACAACACCGGCGTGCGCGTCAGCGGCCGGTTCGAACGCAGAAAACGGATGTCCTCCAACGCGCTGAGGTTGTAGCCCTCGACCGGCGCAAGATGTTCCATCAACTGCACCATGCGCGAGGTGTTTGAGGCCTGAGTCATTGATGCCCCTTTGCTGGTCGCTCAACCGTCGGTCGAACGGGTCAGCGCTTCCCATTGATCGATCTCACTGGCCGCACGACTGAGTTTGTCGCGCACCAGGTTCAGTGCATCGCTGCCCAACAACACATGCGCAGGAGGCGTCGGGCTGGCAATGATCTGCAACATCGCTTGCGCCGCTTTCCGAGGATCGCCCAGTTGCTTGCCGCTTTTTTCCACGCGCGCTTTACGTATCGGATCGAAACTGGCGTCGTAGTCGGCAATGCTCCGCGCCGTACGCTGCATCGAACGGCCCGCCCAGTCGGTGCGAAACGAGCCTGGCGCGACCGCGGTCACGAAGATGTTGAACGGTAGCAGCTCCTTGCTCAGCGTATCGGAGAGGCCTTCGAGGGCAAACTTGCTCGCGCAGTAATAGGAAATGCCCGGCATGGTAATGGTGCCGCCCATGGAAGTGATATTGAGGATATGACCGGCACGGCGCTGACGAAAGTACGGCACGAAGGCCTTGGTCACCGCTACCGCGCCAAACACGTTGACGTCGAACTGGCGACGCATCTCCTCCAGCGGCGATTCTTCGAAGATGCCTTCATGGCCGTAGCCGGCATTGTTGACCAGGACATCGACCGGGCCGTAAGTGGTTTCTATCTGCGCCACTGCGCTATCGATTCGGTCGAACTCGGTGACGTCCAGGATCACGCCATGGGCACGTTCCGTGGAGAGCGCTTCGAAGGCCTGCAACGCCGCCTCACTGCGCACAGTGCCGATGACACGGTGGCCCGCTGCGAGCGCCTCTTGCGCCAGGGCGTTGCCCAAGCCGCTGCTCACGCCGGTGATGAAGAGGGTTTTTCTGTCGTGCATGGTGAACTCCAATGGATAAACAGGAGGCCATGGTAACGATCGAAAAATGGCCCACCTATGCCGGTTTGCCTTGGGGCATTGCCTATTCCTATCAGCGCGTCAGATTCCGGGACCTGTCACGTGGGCTGGCAACCTGGCCAAGCGATCCCAACCGTCTGCATCGATCCCGGCGCAGTTGGGCAACCACAGTGTTTGCAGCGGCAGTTGCTCCAACACAGGCACCACGGCCGACGTGATCCGCGATTCCCCTGGATCAGCGCCGAGTGTCAGGTCCCGCAGCGGCAATCGCTTTCACCCTATGGCGAGGGAGTTTGCTCCCGCTGGACTGCGTAGCGGCCCCACGATTTTACGGTCGCTGCGCAACCGAGCGGGAGCAAGCTCCCTCGCCACGATCACCTCTCTAGCCATGATGATGTGCCGAATGGACGGCTGGTTTCGAGCTTGTTGATAGCCACAAAGCGATGTAGGGAAATACCGCCACTGAAAGGCCAAAGCTCCTACATGAAGCTCGGAAAGCGGTGTCTTGTAGCGCTTGATCGGGGCGGCCTATAGTTCCTCGTCGCCCCAATGGCGACTCGGGTTTGGCGACCCGGCAACGAGGTAGCTCCTTTCAACTGAATGAGGTCCTACCGATGAACCGATACATGCCCATCACCGGCGTCGACTGCATCCCCGCTACCCTGCTGATCGACACCCAAGCCCCGCTTGATGTCCTCTTCGAAACCGCTGACTACCGCATCCGCACCGTGACCCAACTGCTGGAAAACATCGCGTTCCGCTCGGAGATCAGTTCCGACACGCTGGTGCTTTCCGACTTTTGCAAAATGCTGACGATCGCGTTGCGCGACGGGTGTGATGTGATGGATGTGATTGGCAGGCGATTGCGGGTGCAGGCGGTTGAATAAATGAAAACGCTGGGGGAGTCAATCTGCTAGGTTGGTCGATAACCCAATGCCACCCATTTAAACGGAGCAGCATTGGGTTTATCTGTGGCCATAACGTAGCCCCGACCGTCGGGAGCAACTACATCCATCTGCTGCGATGAGCTGTGGCGCAGTTCGTCAAGAACTGCGCCACATCTTTAATCCAAAAATGGCGCAGTTCTGAGAACTGCGCCATAATCGCGCCAAATCTTCTCTAACAGCGCCAACATAACCATGCCTTCGACCACCGACATACTGAACAGTATCCTGGCATCCAGGAGCGGGGCGAGCCTCTCAGAGCTTTTGACCAAGCACCCGGAAATCGCCCGGCGAACGGCGCAGCGCATCCTTGCAAACCTGGTCGAAAGCAGCCAAATCACTGCACAGGGAGAAGGCAGGGCACGACGTTATTTCGCAATAGAACACCAGGCCGAAACCCACGCCCTGAATACTGACACCGATGCCTTCCCTGCCTTCATTCCATTATCTGCAGACAGCCGGGACATACTCGCCTATATCAACCAGCCCACAGAAGCGCGCAAGCCGGTGGGCTACCAACGTGACTTTCTGGACGCCTATCGTCCTAACGAGACAGGGTACTTACCTGAGTCGTTGCGGCGCCAATTGCACAGGATGGGCAAAACCGCTGATGCGACGGAGCCAGCAGGCACTTACAGCCGGGCGGTCCTGAATCGCTTGTTGATTGATCTGTCGTGGGCATCAAGCCATCTGGAAGGGAACACCTACTCACGGCTCGACACACGACAACTCATCGAGCAAGGTAAGGCAGCACAGGGCAAGGCCGCTATAGAAACGCAGATGATCTTGAACCATAAGACAGCTATCGAGCTTTTGGTCGAGAACATCGAGAGTGCCGAGTTCAACCGTTACACATTAATGAACCTGCATAGCGCCTTGGCCGAAAACCTACTGCCCAACCCAGCAGACGAGGGCCGAATTCGCCAGCACGCCGTCGACATCGGGAAAAGCACCTATCGCCCGCTCTCAACGCCACAGCAAATTGAAGATGCACTGGACGTCCTGCTTGGCAAAGCCAATCAGATCGCTGATCCGTTCGAGCAGTCTTTCTTCATGATGGTGCACCTGCCCTACTTGCAGCCCTTTGCCGACATCAATAAACGCACATCCCGACTGGCAGCGAATCTCCCCTTGTTCCGTGCCAATCTTTGTCCGCTGACCTTTCTGGATGTACCGGAGCAGGCCTACAGCCGAGCCACATTGGGTGTGTACGAAATGACCCGTGTAGAGCTGCTTCGCGACCTGTATATCTGGGCCTACGAACGCTCGACACAGGAATATCTGGCAATCAAGCAAGACCTTGCGGAGCCGGACCCTTTACGCCTGGCATGGCGAGACCTCATCAAGAAGACCATTCGGGAAATCATCACTCACCCAGAACTTGACCCGTTGTCATGTATTCAACGCTCGGTAGCGGAATATGTTTCAGAAAGAGAGCAGCCGCAAGTGCAAGCACTGATCATCGAAGAACTCCGTCGCCTGCACGAAGGGGTGCTCGCGCGCTACGGGTTACGACCATCGGAGTTCATGTCCTGGAAGTCGCTCCATGGCCACTGATGGATGATCACTGAGGTGATGTTTGCCCTCTGCATCGCCGCGCTGAACGCCACCATCGGTGTACTCATCAAAGTGTTGATGAGCACCTTCACGATAGACAAGCTGACGGCCCTTGGGCCAGTCACCTATCCAGCCACACGGCCATCCACCTCTTAAATAGATGGAAAATATTGCCTTTTTCAGATGGAGCATGAGTTTTGTACAAGAAATTTACAGGGATCGTTTTTCTGCTATTGAGCGGCTGCTCACTGCATCCGTATACCAAGGACGAGCTGCTGAACACTGGCGTAACCAGCCCCGAGTACTGCCTGACGCAAGAGCGGGCGGTGGTCGAAGAGCGGGTGCAAGGCTACCTGAACCACTGCTTTCACCCACAAGTGACCGAGCTCACGACGGGTGGGAGACTCGTCAATACCATCCAATTGAAAGTCGACAGCAATGCCGACAGAAGCGACATGGTGCTATGGGCACCAACGATCTACGGCAGCCAGTTCTATATGAACGTGATCGTCTCGGAAAAGAACCCCGCCTGCAAAACCACCATGACCGCCGTGGCCTCAGGCTGGGGATTTGGACGAAATTTTCCGAAGATCCTGGAAAGCGCGAATGGGGGAGACCCGTGGTGTCCGCTGTAACCACAAAAGAAGGGGATAGCAAAATAAAACTGCGCCATGGGCGAGCGATCAACAATCCGGCTTCTGTGGCGAGGGAGCTTGCTCCCGCTGGGCTGCGAAGCAACCCTCGCTATTCATCGCCAACCGACAGAGAGCAAACGCCCTTTCCACGATAAAACTATTGGACCGCCTGCCCGGCTGATCCAGAAGGCGTCGTTGTGACGGCCGGCTCTATAACTTTCGCCGAAAGACCTGTCTCGACATCACGAACTTCGTAATACCACCATTTCATCGAAGAAATGCCATAAAGCCCATAGGTACGGCCACCGACCAAATCCACGGTCATTTCAATTGGACGTGAGTATCCAGTTCCAATAGCGTACTTAACGGAAAGTTTATGCCTTCCTGCGCCGAGTCGATACTCGGTTTGGCGGGCTAGCCAATATAGCGACGTATCGTCATCGATCTCGTCTATCGACAGATGCTTGTCGAACTGCCGAATTGTCGCGACCTCGTCCTAGGGTTTTCCTTCTGCGCTTTTATGTTCGTAATGAATGCACCCGGTCAGCGTGAAGCAGAATAAAGTCATCACTACAAAGCGTAAAACAACATCGTGTCGCATCAATGGCCCTCCAAGACACGTTTTTATCTAGAAAAAGACATAAATCCCCTTTTCGCAAGACGGATTGGCTGGACGCTTGCGGTCTAGGGAATGGTTGAAGCGATGAACGAGCGACGGCAGCCACCTTACCGGCATCATTTTGGGCAGTTCAACTGTTCAGGGCGAAGCTCAATGGAAAAGAGTGTGCTGTTTCGGGCCAGGTAGTGATGCTCCTGGTGAAACTTGAACCTGCGCATCATCGTCAGCAACTGCGGTTCCTTGCAGGCCAGTTCCTCCAAATCACGGCGTACTCTCGCCTCCATGCTGGCCTTGCGTTCCTCGGAGAGGCTGCTCGCTGCTAAGTCGATCCTGTAGCGGTAGAAGATCGTGTCACCGTACGTAAAACCGACGTACTCAAGGGTGGTAATTGCATCCAGTTGCTTTGGCAGCGTCGCGTCCAGCTGGGCGAGGTGCTCGACCAGCAGCGCCTGTTGGGCCATCTTCTCCTGCTCGGCTTTGAGCGCGAAATAGCGTCCAATCCCGGCAATCAGTACTACCGCAGCGATACCCAAATAGAAATTACGCGGGTTGCGCCGTTTCTTCGGCGCCAACTTCATCAACATCTTGAATGACTCGTCTAAGTATGAAAAAGCCCTAGCGAAACTAGAAGCTACGGGTGAAAACGGTTTAGCCTGACACAACATCCTCGAGGGAGCACTCGGCCAGACGTTTTAATTTTTATAGGTGTATCAGCTGGTTAGTCGTTAAGTAAGTGCCATTCAAATCTGTCCCTTTTCGCTTTGGATCAAGCGGTAGCGATACGGCACGCACCGCCCTGGCAGTGAACTGCCCCAGAGAAACGTTGGTACCGCCAATGTGTCAAAAACGTGTCGCAGAACTGTGGCTCGCGCGTGGCACGCACGTCCAGTCTCAACTGGCTCACTTGGCGGACGACCCGGTTACGTCGGCTTGGGAGCTTCAGCTGTCGCTTTTGCACCGGCCTACCAATTTAAAAATTAAAGCGCATGACCTAAAATCTCTTGAAAATCATCGGCCAAGTCACCGAGTTCTATATTAGGATTAAGTATCATTAGCTGGTCCGCGGTCACGTTTAGCGATGCGAATACCTCCTCAAGCACAGCTGCATCAATATTTTTTTCGTAATAGTCCTTAGCTAAGGTTTTATAAGCCTCAATTCCTTCCACAAGAAAACCTAGCAGCGGATACTCTTTCAGCCCATCCGGCGACGCACACCACGAAGGCTGCTTGACACCTCGCCAAAAAAACAGACTTGCATTATCCGTAGAGAACGCTGGCTCAACTTTAAATTGCTGAAACGCCTCGGGCATAGTATTCAAACAGCCAGACACATCAGATAGAGGTGAACCAAATATCACTTTCCCTGCAACACCTGCATTCGTAAAATGCAAAAAATACTCCCCTCCCGAACCGTCTCTCATTGAGCCCATCATTTCTTTCCCCGCCCCATCCCAATTACAGTTGAATGAGAAATATCTATATTCCCACTCAGGCATAATTATGGCATCTAACAGAGCCAACCCCTGAGCCACATATTTAACACGCTCAATTGAAGGTAGCTCATCTATATTTCGAATAAAATTATTCATCTAAGTTCACCTACTTGTCAGATTTAGCTCTATTTTCTTGTCGAGATAGAATCTGAAGATTTGAGCTGCAATTTGTACCACCACAATTTTTTGGCTTCATATGATCAAACTGCCACTCGTTAGGATCTGGGGTTACACCGCGCTGGCTTTTTTGTGGCTTGACTAACACAGTACCACTGACATCGGATTTAACTACACCTTCGTTGGCTGCTTTGTTCAACTCTAATGCCTCTTGTTTTTGCCGCAAAGTGAATTCTTTACCGGGGCCAACATTTGGCGGATTTTCAATACTTGAATAATCGACTTTCGCAGGAACGCCTACTTCTTTTGCCCCGCTTAGAAGCTCATCTGCTGTACCACCCAGATTAGGAGTAGCGCCACCTTTCAAAGCAGAGGAGAGTTCTCCGGATAGTGCCTTACCCCCAACGTGCGCGGCTAGCAGTTCTGCCAGCGACTGAGCAGCCTTATAGCCGAGATCCCCGGTCGGGCTCGCTTCTCCGGGATACTGAGCAGGATCAAATGAAGCGAGAACTCGCTCACCCTCTGCTGAGATATAAGGGGCATTGGTCTGGTCGAAAGATTCAGCTGCGCTTGCAAACGCGATAGTTCCCATCGATCCCAAGGCGAATGGTGCCACGCAACCTACAACGCTTACGCAGGCAGGGGCGGAGCCGACCATACCAATATATGAGAGCGTGCCCGCTCCCGCCTCCATGGCCGCACTCCCCGTCCACCCTAGGTCGTTAATTAACTCATCATGAGCACTGAGGGTGTCGTCTATCCGATCTCCAACGCCATAATCAAACTGTCCTGTGCTTTTAAGTAACGCGAGTTCCTCAGTAAACCCTTGCCCTAGCGTTTCCAGTTTCACGAGGTCATCGTAGCGTTTATCACTTGACGGAACGGACTTACTGCAGTGGGTCAATGCACATGCAGCTGCATTGAGGCGGGCCTTGTTATCGGGGTTGCGTCGACGTTGCTCATCCAATGCAACGGTTTGCATTTCATGCAACGAATGGTTGTACTGCGTAGCGTTCCTCGCCACCCAGGCACCTTTCTCTAGCTTGCTGGCATCTCCATCCGCCTGCGAAGCTGCCGCAAGCAACCCAACCATCTGGGAGCTCATGCTCAGCAGGTTTTGATCACCTTTAACCAGATCGTAGAGATGCCCAACTAGCGCCTCGTTAGCCCCCGCTGCCAAGGCGCCGATTTTGAAATCACCGCCAGTAGCTTCGGCGAGAAGCCCGCCCACCATTGAATGAATCACAATTTTCTGTGGCGTACCGGTGGCGAACACACCCTTCGTGTAGTCGCCCACCGCGTTGAAGCTTGCTGCCGCCAAGGTGTTGAACAGCGCGCTTTTCAACGCATCGCTGGCACTGCCACCCTGCCCGAGCGCCTTGCTCAGCAACATGGAGGTTCCGTTCTGCAACGCTTGATTGGCGGCAAATTGACCGACGCCGCTCCAAGTGCTCAGTGAGCTCGTCGTGCTTACGTTGTCGATTGCCGTATTCGTTTCAGTGCCAGTCCACCCATCAAAATATGCAGCCGTCAGTCCTGCTGTAACGCCAGCGATGGCATACCCCTTCATGGCATCTGAAGAAGTCACGTCCTTGAACACGGCGCCAAGATTGCCGCGATTATTGACAACGCTGACGGTCGCGTTAGTTGCAGCTCCCGCTGCAACGGCGCCTGCCGCGGCTGAAATACCAGCAGCCGTCTCCGCCGTAATTGTCCCGGCGGCAACCATCCCTCCAGTCGCGGTTCCCATTGCGCCTGCCGCTAACGGTCCAACGACCGCTGCCATCACAATCGCAATGATGATCTGCGAAGCCGGCCCCAAGCCGGAGTTGCTGTACTTGAAGCTGTCGTGGATCTCTTTGACTTGACGCCAGTCCACATCACCGCGTTTTTCCGCGTCCTTGAGCCATGCCAATTGCGGATCAGCCTTGACCATCGCATCGATGGATTGGCTGACGGTTTGCTGATTGACCTGGTTGATATCGATCTTCAAACCGTTGACGGCTTTGATCGCAACACTGCCCTCAGCAATAAACTGGCTTTGGCGCAAGGTTTCGTCGGTCTTGCCCTTACCCTTGGACGAGACCCAGAACGCGTTGTTGTCAGTCTTCTCGTGGCTCTCCTGATGTAGATCCTTCACGCCTTCGAAGGTAATGGAACCGCTACTGTCCAGCGTGATGTCCTTGCCGCTCTGCAGTTTCGCCACCTGATACAGCTGGTCGCCGCCGCTGACCAATCGCAGGTCGCCCCCGGTAGTGATTTCACTGCCGATGTTTTTCACATCGGTCACTTCATCCCGCTGAGTCTTCTTACTCCCCCAACCACCTTTCTTCTTCATGTCATACAGCGAATAGTCGCTGTTCTGCGCAGCCAGCAGCTCAAGCTTGCCACCCGCCACGAAGTAGGCCTTGTTTGCAGCGTTGACCTTGCTGGCGATCATCGCCAAATCCTGCCCCGCGCTCATTACAACGTTGCGCCCCGCATTAACCGTCGAGGCCACCTGACTGACGTGGTCCTCTTGGCGGGTGACCTTCTTGCTCTTGCCGTAGGAATGCTGCTCATCCGCCGCCGAGGCGAAGGTCAAGTTTCCTTGGGCGGCCATGGCAACGTCGCGCTTGGCATCGATCTGAGTGCCGACAACGGTGAGGTTGCGACCAGCGTTGACGGTCAGGTCGCGGCCGCTGTCGAGGCTGGAGCCGTATTGCTTGATGTCTTGGTCGCGATGCCTGCCGCGAGTGCCGCTGGTGATGCGTTCGGCGGCGATGAGATTGACATCGCGCGTGGCGTTTAGGGTGGTGTCGGCGCCACTTTTCAGCACGCCGCCGACGCTGTTGATGTCACGCCCTGCACTGATGATCAGGTTGTTGCCGGCTTCGATACGTGCGGCGCTGTCGATGAAGTCGGTGCGTTCGCTGCGGTAGCCGCTGTCGCTTTCGTGGGTGGTAACGGTACGCTCGTTAGTCACGTCGCCAGTCAGAGCAACAACACTGACATCCCGCCCAGCAATAACCCCACCCGCCCTGTTAGTCAGGTTATTACTCGCCAACGCATCCAGCCGACCACCCGCTTCCATCAACCCACTGTTGACCAAGCTGTCGCCCGCCGTCGCCCTCAGGTTGCTGGACGCACGCAAGGTGCCCGCATTGTTCAGGTTCTTACCCGCAATCAGGCTGACGTCTGAGCCCTGAATCAGCGCACCATTCGGCGCCAGGCGATTATTGGCCTGGGCCAGATAAAGCACCGGCACCAGCACCTGTTGATTATTCACCGTCCGGTTTTCCATCCAGACGATGTCATGGGTCAGGGCCGTAACCTGTTCGGCGGTCAGGCTGACGCCCAGGGACAGGTTGAGACTGTCCTTGCTGGCGATGGCGTTGTTCATCAGGTACTTGAACATGCCGTCGTCGGAGTTCTGGCCGTCGAGGAAGCGTTGGCCGGTGCGGGCGATCACCGCCTGTTGGATCAGGCGTTGTTCGTAGAAACCGTCGCCCAGGCGCTTGGCGGCGGTGTCCGGGTCGTAGCCCAGGTTTGTCAGCAGGTAATCGGAGCTCATGAACCGGCGCATGTCGGTCAGCGCCGGGTTGGTCTCGATCAGGTACTTTTGCGGGTTGGCCTGGAACGAACGGTCCGGCAGGCCACGCACTTGCGTCAGGCCCGTGCTCTGGGTCGGCGTGGCCGAGCCGTCGCCGCTCATGCGGAACAGGCCGTTTTGCCCGGTGGGCAAGTCAAAACCCGGCAAGGTCAGCGGATCGACCTGTTGCTGGGTCAGGTTCGGGGGTAGCTGCCGATTGACGCTGATACGGGTCGAGAAGGCGTTGTCGGCCTGGGTGTCGGTGCGCGGGCCGGCGCCAACGTAGTTGTAGCCGCCACGCACGACGCCGCTGTTGAGGTCGCCCTGGGTAGGAATGTCGACGGCACCACCGGCCTGGATAATCGCGGCATAGGTCTGGTTATCGGTAGTACTGGTTTGGGTGCGAAACTCCAGCAGCTCACGCTCGGTCATACCAATGAAGCGGCTCATCGCCGCTTCAAGACCGCTCAGGTCATTGGCGTTGTAGCCTGGGCTCTGCAACCAGTATTTTTTGGTGAAGTTATTGGCGGCGGTGCGCCAGCTACCCGGGCGGCGCGTGCGTTGGGACCTGAAGGTGCGCGAGGTTTCAATCTCGCCGGGCTCGATGCCGATGTTGTCCAGGCTGACGAGGTTGGCGGTCAATGCACCGCCGACGCCGATGCTGCTGCTCCGGTTGGTCAGCGTGTCGCCCTGGATATTCAGGTTGCCGCCGGTGGTGATGCTGGAGGCAGCGCTGGCCGCGGTGACTTCGAACTTGTCGCGCTGGACGATCTGCCAGACGTGGTTTTCCTTGCCACCGCTGCAATCACCGGCGTTGACCCCTTCGATACAAGCCACTTCCCTGATTGAGGCGGTGTAGATGCCAGCATCGTTGGTGGCCAAGACCTCACGGACGTTGTCGATGGTGCTGGCCGCCAGGCGCATGTTGCCGCCGCTTTGCAGCGTGCCGGAGCTGTTGAGGATGCGGCTGGCACGGGTGCCGAGGCCGTCGCGATCGATGCTCAGATCACCCAGGCTGTAGATATCGGCATAGCGGTTGGTCAGGCTATTGACGCGCAGGCTGGTATTGCCGCCGCTGAAGATCAATCCGTGTTCGTTGAGCAGGTCGCCGGTTGTGACACCGAGCGCGCCGGCACTGCCCAACGTGCCGTAGTTGTTGAGCGTGGCGGCCGTGACGCTCAGGTCCGCCGCCGAGGTCAGCCGACCGTAGCTGTTGAGGACGCCATCGACCACGACGGTTGTGTTGCCACCGCCAGCGATACTGCCGTTTTGCTCCAGACTGATCAGCGCGGCCTTGAGGCCCAAGGTGCCGAGACTGCTCAAGCGACCGTTGCCTGCATAGGCACCGGTCAATTGCAGGTCGATGGCTCCATCGCTGCCGATCAGGCCGTCAACCCGCCAGTTGCTGCCACGGCCCACCATGCTGTCGGTACTGAGCAACTGGCCGGTGGCGGTCTGGGTCAACTGGTCGACATCCACGACCAGGTTCCCGGCCTGGATCGCCGTGCTGTTGGTCCAGCGATCAGCCGTCACCGTCAGGTTGCCGTAGGTCACCAGCTGTCCGCCGGCCTGCCCCAGGTTGGCCTGGCTGATGCCGAACACTCCCAGGCCAGTGTGCAACAGCTTGCCACCCACGTTCTGAATGCTGCCGGTGTCCAGGCCGACATTTTGGCTGGCGGTTTCCAGGGTGCCGTCGTTGTTATCGAACAGGTCACCGATGTTGAACACCGTGGTGCTGTTCTGGCCCAGGGTGCGCAGTTGGCCTTTCTGGTTGCTCAAGCTGGCGGCCAGAATGTCCAGGCTGTCCTGGCTTTCGATGATGCCGGCGTTGTTGTTCAGCGCACCCGAAAGGTCAAAGTCGATACCACTGGCGCTGACCTGCCCGCCGCCGCTGTTGTCCATGCCCCGGCCAGTGACCCAGACCTTGCCCGTGGCGTATATCCCGCCGTTGCGATTGTTGATATCCGCCGCCGCGTTGGTGACCACGACATCGCCGGCTTGTGCAGCGATGCGTCCGCCGTCGTTGAACAGCCCAGCCAAGGCTCGGATGTTGAGTCCTTGAGCCTGGATCGTGCCGCCCTGGCGGTTCACGTCATGGCCGTTTTTCAGCACACCGGTGGTGCGTGCCTCCAGCGCCGCCTTGACGCTGGACAGCACGCCGCCACGGTTGTCCAGGTTGGTGGCGAAGACACTCAGCTTGGCGTCCTTGGCGATGATGCTGCCGCCCTGGTTATCGATGTCGCCGGATACATCCACGGTGACCAGGCCCTCGCCTTGCAGCGTGCCCTTGGCGTTATTCAGACTGGCAGCATCGAACTCGACCTCGGCAGCACGGCTGGCGAGCAGGCCTTTTTCGGCGTTGTTGACCGCGCCGGTGGCGCTGACCAGCAACTTGCCATTGGCGGCGACGGTGCCTTTGTTGCTGTTGTCCAGGCTGGCGGTGTGCACGGTCATGACGCCTTGGCTGGATAGCTCGCCGCCCCGGTTATTGATCGCGCCGGTGTTAGTGATGTCGAGATTTTTGCCGGCCATGACCAGGCCGGTCAGGTTGTCCAGGCTGCCGAGGACCAGGGTCGCGCTGTTCAGGCTCGACAGTTCACCTGCATTGTTTTCCAAATGGCCCAGGTCGGCCGTCAGCAGGCCCTGGCTATTGATCAGGCCGCCCTGGCTGTTGAGGACTTGATCGGCGCTCAGGTGCAGTTCGGTGTTACCCAGGATCCGGCCTTTATTGCGGTTATCCACAACGTTGCCGGTGACGGTGGTCTTGCCCTGCCCACTGAGCGTGCCGCCCTGGTTGTTCAGCGCTGCGGTGGTCGTGACATTCAGGTCGCGACTGGCGATGACGGTTTTGCCGGCGTTGTTCAACTGCTTGGCGGTGAGGGTGACATCACCCGTGGTATTGCGGCTGTTATCGGCGTTGACCCCGGCTTCGATAATGCCGTTGTTGCTCAGTGTGCCACCGCTGTCCAGATGAACGTTGTCGCGCGCTACCAGGTTGTTCTGGCTGATCAGGTCGCCCTGGGTCTTCACGTCCAGGCGGCTACCGGCGTAAACCTGACCACGGGTTTCCAGGCTTTTGGCGTCGATGACGATGGCGCCGGCAGCAGCCGTCTGCGCCATGCTCAAATGACCATTGGCATCCAGCTGAATATCCCCCCCACTGGCAACCATCTTGCCATCCAGCTTCACACCAACCCCGGCCTCGGTGCCCACCAGCTTGATCGCGCCGGCGTACATACCACCCAACGCCGAAGAGTCGATGGCCAGCTCCGGTTTCGCACTGCCATCATCGGCCCGGGCAGTGGCGTTGAGGGTATTGGCATTAACGTCATTGCGCCCAGCCACGATGGTCAGGTTCTTCGCCTGGATCTCGGCGTTGATCTTGGCGCTGCGAGTGATGATTTCGAAGCGGTCGACGTTGTTCGCGTTCAGGCCCGCGCCTTCAATCGCGACGCTGCCCTGGTCCACCTGATAACGACCCACCTGGCCGTTTTCGATGATCGGCTTGCCCGTGGTCAGGGTCGCCTTCGGGGTATTGATAAACCCGCAGCCATTGCAGGTGATGCCATAGGGGTTGGCAACGATGACGTGGGCCGACTGCCCCGCCACTTCGGTGTAGCCGCGCAATTGGCTGGGGTTGCCGCCGTTGACTTCGTTGAGGATGACTTTCGCGGCCGTGCCCTTGAGGTTCGGGTTGCCGAGGATGATCCCACCCAGTTGCGTGGACTGGGCGGGGTTGGTGGCGTTGTTGAGGATCACGCCGTTGATGCCGACGTTGTAGTCCTTGAACTGGTTGTGAGACAGGCCGCTGCCGTTGGGCTTGGCGATGTTGACCACCGGCACGCCGTTGCCGGCCTGGCCGAGGCTGGTGCCCGGCGCGCTGACCACGATGCCGCCCGCCTGGGCCCACATCGGCTGCCAGAACATGACGTTGGCCAACAGGAACGCCAGGCCACGCTTGGGCATGCCCCAGAAGGCGTCGCGGGTTTGCAGGGCAGCAGAGGGCTGGCGGGCCAGGAAGGCGTGTTGGCGGTCGTCCATGATCAGGTCTCGTTGCAGCAGAAATTAGATGGATACATCCACGCGGAAGTAGATCGGCGCTTCGCGCTCGGTCAGGGCATCCGGACGTTCCAGGGAG
The DNA here is from genome assembly GCF_963970515.1 of Pseudomonas sp. RL_5y_Pfl2_73. Classification (NCBI taxonomy): domain Bacteria; kingdom Pseudomonadati; phylum Pseudomonadota; class Gammaproteobacteria; order Pseudomonadales; family Pseudomonadaceae; genus Pseudomonas; species Pseudomonas sp. RL_5y_Pfl2_73. Next base: position 49,599 of record NZ_CAXAPD010000026.1, read on the forward strand.
TGGGCGAAGGTGACGCTGGCGCTCAGGTGCTCACCGCGGGCGAACAACTCCAGCGAGTTGCTCGACATGCGCCCGTGCTGGTCACCGTTGTAGCGATTACCGCTAATCACGCCCTGGTCGTAACCGAGGCTGGTGCCGTACTCGGCGAACACCGGGCGCAGCCATTCCACGGCCACCGGACGGCTCCAACGCAAGTCGTTGCGCCAGTAGCCGCCGCTGTCGCCGGACAATGTCTGGTCCTTGTAGCCACGAATCGACGACAGGCCGCCCAGGCTCATGCGCTGCGGGCTGAACAACGCATCCTCGCTGCGCTGGCCGGTCATCAGGCTGCTGAAACTGAAGGACTCGCCGCCCAGTTCAAAGGGTTGCAGGTAGCTGAGGGTGGCGGTGTATTTGCGATAGCGCGCATCCGGCAGCCCGGGGCCAGGGTCGTCATCGCCCTGGGCATCGAGGGCGCCGATGCCCTCTTGCATGCCCAGGTCGAGGTTGACGAAGGCATTGCCCACTCGCCGTCCATGGTTGATGCCGAACTGCGCCTCGCTGATGCGATTGCTGCTCTCGGCGAGTTTGCTGTCTTCGATGAAGTTGTTGGTACGCAAGTACGCCAGGCCAGTATTGAGGGAGGTCTTGCTCACCGCGTCGCGATGGACCACACGCTCCAGGCGCACCTGATGGTTCTGGCTGTCGCCGCTCTGCTTGAAATTGAAGCCGTTGGCCTGGCCCACGGCGCGGTACTCGCTTTGGCTGTAGGTGTAGCTCAGGTTCCACCAGCCAAACGGCAGGTTGTAATAGAGCATGCCGTTGCGCGAGGTTTTCTGGTGATCGCTGACGGCATCGTGGCCGCCGCGCAAGGCCAGTTGGTCAGCCAGGCCCAGGGGACTGTCCCAGTCCAGGGAGGCGCCCCATTGCTGCTCGCCAGTGCTTTTTTGGCCGTCGTTATGCCGTGACAGGCCGGCGCGCCAAGGTTTTTGCGGGGTGTTATTGACCCGCACTTCACTGCCGCCGATGTTCTGTCCCGGCGTCAGTTCCATTTGTGCACGGTTGGACGGCAAACGGTTCAGTTGATCGACCATCTGCTCGATCTCACGCAGGTTGAGCAGATCGCCGGTCTTGCCGGGAAACGCCATCGTCAACTCGCGATCCGACAGCTTGCTGTTCTCGGCACCTTTCAAGCCTTCCAGGCGGCCCTCGACGACCAGCACTTGCAGGTGGCCGCTGGACAGGTCCTGTTGGGGCAAGTAGGCGCGACTGGTGACCAGGCCTTTGTCGAGATAATGGTCAGTAATGACTTTGAGCAGCTCGTTGAGCTGCGGCACGCCCAGGCATTGGCCGATGTAAGGCTTGAGCAGGCGTTCGCGCGCCACATCGGACAAAGCATCGGCGCCCTTGAGCTCGATGGTCTTGATCGGGAAGCAACGGGTATCGACAGGTGCCGTCGGCTGGGTCGGCTTCGCTTCCTTGCCGGGCAGGTCCTTGAGCTCTTCAAGGCGTCGGCGCTGCTCTTGGAGCAGGCGATCCTGACGTTCACGGATCAGGTCCGTGTCACCGGGGGTTGGTGCGGCGACGGCACTGCTCATCGCCAGAAAACACAGCGAAGCAACGACTAGCCTCGTCCCTAAGGCAAATACGGACATGTTCAATCCCTCGATACAGAAATGACAGCAGGCTTGCGAGCAGGTGTGCATAGCAATGCGCGCACACCAGACCCTGCATATCGTTTTCGGTTCAAGAGAGCGGAAACTTTCTACGTAAAAAAGAGACGCGTCTCACAAGACGCGTCGAAAAACACAACAAAAACGACGATTCAGATTGCGCAGACGCCTACAAACACCCATCCAGGAAACTCACCACCGTTCCCATACAAGCCATCCGCTCCTCGATATGGGGCATATGGCTGGAGTGTTCGAACAACGCCCAGCGAATGTCGGGAACATGATCCACATAGGGTTTGACCACCAACGGCGTCGCTTCATCGTATCGGCCTGAAATCAGCAGTGTCGGCACCTTGATCCGAGGCAAGCGATCGGTGATGGACCAGTCCTTCATGCTGCCGATCACATGGAATTCGGTGGGGCCATTCATGGCGTGATAAACAGTAGGATCAGCATCGATCTGGGCAAAGGTACGGGCGACGTCATCGGGCCAGGGCGTGACACGACAGACATGACGGTCGTAGAAAACCCGAGCGGCCTCAAAATACTCGGTAGACGTCAAGGTCCCCGCCCGCTCGTGCTTGAGCAGTGTTTGCTGCACCTCAATGGGTAGAAGCTGGCGCAAGCGATTGACTTCAAGGAGCCAGGTGGACATGTCCGCCGGGGAGTTGGCGATAATCAACGCGCGCAAGCCCGCGGGCTGGAGCACCGCATGCTCGCTGGCCAACATGCCGCCCCAGGATTGCCCCAACAGTGCATAGTTGTCGCCAATGCCCAGATGATCCAGCAGGTTCGCCAACTCATCAAGAAAGAGCGCCACGTTCCAGAACGAGGGGTCTTTTTCCGGAAGATGGGTGGAACGCCCATTGCCCAGTTGGTCGTAATGAATCACCGGATAGCCACTGTTGGCAATATCCTTGAAGGCATCGACATAATCGTGTGTGCAGCCCGGGCCGCCGTGCAGGACCAGCAGCGGCGTACGGCCACTACTGAAATCGCCAGTGATGCGATACCAGGTCTGATACGAACCAAAAGGCGCAAAGCCTTCGTGTGTTAGGGGAAGATCCATTTCGTTCCGCTCTCTAGAAATCCTGCGGCACACGATACCGGGGACTGGCCGGCGGAATAACTAGAGAAACAGATAGGTTTTTGCCCGATTTCAGCTATCGAGCAACCGATAATGCACCGCCCTGACCACGGCCTGGACCCGATTTTTGGCGCCAAGCTTGTGCATTGCAGACGTCAGGTGGAGGGTGATGGTGGCCAAGGAACGATTCAGTTGCCTGGCGATGTCCCCCGCCGTCAACCCTTCAGCGGCTAATCTCAAGCACTCACGCTCGCGTTTGGTCAGGCGAACCGGGCATGCGCGGGCTTCCTTGCCGAGCAGCGGAAAAGCCGCCTCTTGCAGGGCATGGGAAATCAAGCTGAAGTCGCCCAGCGTTTGCCGGATATCCGGCAGGGAGCTCCCCTTCGTATCGGCGCGCAGCCCGGTCAATGTCGCAAAGCCGCCTTTGGGCAAATGCATCGGCACCGTCACGCCACAGGTCATGCGCGAATCCTGCAGATAGCTCACGACCGGTGCATGACACTGGCCGATGAACGACTGCAGCACCGTGTCGGCCTCCGGTCGATAGGACCAGACAAAAGGGGAAATGGTATTGATTGCCAGATGCTGGACAGGGTCGATCTGGTAATAACCTTCTTCACACCAGAGCGAGTGCCAATCACGGGGGGTATTGCGCAACTTCAGCACAGCCGGGGTGATCAGCGCCCCTTCATGATCCAGCGGCACCGGACTGTAGTCGTACACCAACGCTTCAAAGCCTAACGCCTGGACCATCCCCAAGGCGTTATCCATCTGTTCGTCCAGGCTCCTGCCAGATAAAAGACGAGTATTGAAGTCAGACAGCTTGGCCTGCATCCATTCAGCTCCCTTATTAATTTCAATCCTGAAATCGTGCAAGTAGAATGCCATGCCTGGGCGAGGGAATGCCAGATCAAACCTATAAGAATTGCTAGCTTATGGGCGCGTAGTTTCCTCGGTAAGGTTTAGCCAACGAGCGGCACCCGAGCAGGAGAGCAATGATGTGGCGTGAGATCGAGCCAGACCAGCGGTACGACGTGGAAGTCGATGGTCATCACCTGGTGGCCTATGGCTTTGGCGACGGCGACGAGGTGCTGTTGTGCCTCAATGGCGGCCCGGGATTGCCTTGCGATTATCTGCGTGACAGCCATGGCTGGCTCAAGGAAAAGGGCTTGCGGGTCATCGCCTTCGATCAATTGGGTACCGGTGCCTCGGCCAGGCCTACTGACGAATCCCTGTGGGACATCACCCGCTATGTGGCGGAGGTCGAGACCGTCCGCCAAGCCCTCGACCTGGGCAAAGTGCACCTGCTAGGGCACTCCTGGGGTGGCTGGCTGGCGATCGAGTACGCCATTCATCACCCCCAAGCGCTGAAAACCCTGATTCTGGAAAATACCGCCGGCGATATCCCCCACCTGTCCCTGGAGCTCGAGCGTCTGCGGGCTGCCCTGGGCAGTGAGACCGTCGCGATGATGCAGCGCCATGAAGCCTTGGGCACCCTGGATCATCCGCAATACCAGGCGGCCATCACCCTGCTCAACTATCGCCATGTCTGCCGTCTGGACGAGTGGCCAGCACCGGTGACACGTTCCCTGGGTGACTGGAACATGGGGCCCTACATGACCATGCAGGGCCCCAACGAATTTCTCTATACCGGTAATCTCAAGGACTGGAATCGCATCGAGCAGATGGCCGGCTTCGAAATGCCTGTGCTGATCACCACCGGTCAACATGATGAACTGACGCCCGCCTGTGCTATGCGCATGAAAATGGCGCTCAAGGATGTACAACTGAATGTGTTCCCCAACAGCAGCCACATGCCGTTCTACGAAGAGCCCCACGCCTACTTCCCAGTCCTGCTGGATTTTCTGCGCCGCCATCGGAACTAGCCCATGAACCTGGCGCGCTACCGTTTCATACTGTCGCGCCCGCTACAGCTATTGCCGGTGCTGTTTGGCATCAGCATGATCACCTTTGTGCTCGTGCGCTCAATCCCCGGGGACCCCGCCCGGGCGCTGCTGGGCTCGCGCAGCACACCGGAGGCGCTGATCCGGATTCGTGCCCAGTACGGTCTCGACCAGCCGTTGTGGATGCAGTACTTCTACTTTCTCAAGAACCTGCTCAAAGGCGATCTCGGCCAATCGCTGCTCTACAAAGTCGATGCCTTGAAGCTGATCAGTACCCGCATTGAGCCAACCCTGTTCCTGGTGCTCGGCAGCGTACTGCTGGCGCTGCTGATTGCCGTGCCGCTGGCAACGGTGGCGGCGCGCAACAAGGGCGGCTGGCAGGATCACCTGATTCGCCTGTTCACCACCGCAGGGCTCGGCATGCCGGCGTTTTGGCTGGGCATCATGTTGATCCTGCTGTTCAGTGTGCAGTTGGGGCTATTTCCGGTCTCAGGCTATGGACGTACAGCCTGGGACAAACTGCATCACATGGTTTTGCCGTGCCTGACCATTGCCTTGGCCCTCTGCGCCGTTCTGGTGCGCAATCTGCGCGCCAACATGCTCATGGAGCTACACGCCGATCATGCCACCGCTGCACGGGCCCGGGGCTTGTCCGAGCGGGCGATATTTCGGCGGCATGTGCTGCCCAACTCCCTGGTGCCGGCGGTCAACCTGCTGGCGGTGAACATCGGCTGGTTGATCAGCGGCACGGTGGTCATCGAAAGTCTGTTTGCCATTCCCGGCATCGGCCAATTGCTGGTACGCGGTATCTTTACCCGCGACTACATGGTGGTCCAAGGCGTGGCCATGGTGCTGGCCCTCGCCACCGTCACGGTCAATTTCCTCGCCGATGTGCTGACCGTGATGATCGACCCGCGGGTGAACATGCGATGAGCGGCCAGACCCTCAGTCCCGCCTGGCGCCTGGCGCTGCGTTTGGGCTTGCGCAACGCTCGCCTGACCACCGTGCTGGGCCTGGCGATTCTGTTTGGCTGGCTGTTGCTCGCACTCTTCGCACCCTGGGTCGCACCCTTCGATCCGATTGCCCAGAACACCGATATCCGCCTGCTGGGGCCGAGCCTGGCCCATCCGTTCGGTACGGACAATTTCGGCCGCGACGTTCTTTCCCGAGTGATCTGGGGCGCGCGCATCGACTTGCAGATTTCCGTGATCGGGGTGATTTTCCCGTTCTTGATCGGCACTTGCGTCGGCGCCTTGGCCGGCTATATCGGTGGCCGGTTCGACACGATCTGCATGCGCCTGATCGATATTATTCTGGCCTTCCCTTTCCTGGTGCTGATGTTGGCAATCATGGCCATCCTCGGCCCCGGCCTGAGCAGCTTTTATATTGCGATGGCCCTGGTGGGTTGGGTGTCCTATGCACGGCTGATCCGCTCGCAGATTCTGGTACTCAAGGAGAGCGATTTCGCCTTGGCGGCGAAAAGCCTGGGCTTTGGTCATGGACGCATTCTGTTTCGGCACCTGTTGCCCAATGCCATGTTCGGCTCGATCGTGTTTTCCATGTCCGACGCGGTGCTGGTACTGCTCAATGGGGCGGCGGTCAGCTACCTCGGCCTGGGGGTTCAGCCACCCACCGCCGAGTGGGGCACGATGGTCGCCGAGGGCCAGAGTTTTATCACCAATGCCTGGTGGATCTGCACCTTCCCGGGACTGGCGATCGTCACCCTGGCCATGGGCTTCAGTCTGTTGGCCGACGGTGTCGCCGAGCACCTCGGAGAGCGTCCATGAGCACACCGGTGTTGCACGTCGAGGACCTCAGCGTGATCGCCGGCCACGGTGAGCGCGAAGTCACGCTGGTGGATCGTGTGTCATTTGACCTGGCCGAAGGCGAAATCCTCGGTCTGGTGGGTGAAAGCGGCTCAGGCAAGACGATGGCCTGTCGGGCCTTGATGCGCTTGCTACCCTCTTCGAACCTACGGGTCCAGGGCAAGGCCGTGCGCCTTGCCGGTGAGGACCTGCTGCCGCTGGATGAAGCCGACATGCGGCGCATACGGGGTCGGCGGCTGGGGATGATTTTTCAGAATCCTGGCAGTCATCTTGACCCGCTGATGCGTATCGGCGAACAGATCGGCGAGGGCATACGCCTGCATCAGGGGGCGTCCAAACGTGAAGCACGGGCCAAGGCCATTGATGTGTTACGCCAGGTGGGCATTCCCGATCCGCTAAGGCGGGTCGACAGTTACCCCCATGAGTTTTCCGGTGGCATGCGTCAACGCGCCATGATTGCCGTGGCATTGGGTTGCAACCCCCAGGTGCTGATCGCCGATGAGCCGACCACTGCCCTGGATGTCACCGTACAGGCACAGATCCTGCGCCTGCTCCTGGATTTGCGCGATCAACGTGGGCTGTCAATCATCATGATCACCCACGACCTGGGGGTCGTCGCCCAGACCTGTGATTCCATCGCGGTAATGTACGCCGGTCGGCTCTGCGAGCACGGCAACAAGCTAGATCTGCTGGCTCACCCACGACATCCCTATACGGCGGCCCTGATCGACTGCCAACCGGCTACCAGCGCCGGCCATGCCATGCTCAAAACCATCGCCGGCCAGCCTCCTCTGCTGGATGCGCTGCCCACCGGTTGCCGCTTCAATCCACGCTGCCTTCAGCAGGGCAGCCAGTGCACGCAGCTGTTGCCACAGATGCAAGTCACGGCACAGGCACACCGGGTGGCCTGCCATTACCCGCTGCCTGTGGGAGCTTCGTCATGACCCTGTTGCACGTGAAGGATCTACAGGTGCGCTTCGCCGCCCCTGGCAGTGGTCCGTTCGGGATCAACAGGCAATGGGTCAAAGCCGTCAACGGTGTGTCGCTGAGCCTGGCCACCGGGGAGGTGCTTGGGCTGGTGGGTGAGTCGGGCAGTGGCAAGAGCACCCTGGGTCGGGCCATCTTGCGCCTCAATGAGGTCAGCGCCGGACAAATCCTGTTCGATGGCGTGGATATGGCGCAAGGCAAGCGGATCGACATCGAGCGACTGCGCCACGAAACCGCGATGATTTTCCAGGATCCTTATACCGCCCTCAATCCGCGAATGAGCATTGGCGATACCCTGGCTGAAGTGCTGCGCGTGCGATGTGCGACCCCAGCATCGCTGATTCGCCATCGGGTCGATGAGTTGCTGACCCTGGTCGGCCTGCGGCCGCAGCTGGCCAACCGCAAGCCGGGCTCGTTGAGTGGCGGTCAATGCCAACGCGTGGGGATCGCTCGGGCACTGGCCATCGAGCCACGGTTGATCATTGCCGATGAATGCGTGGCCGCGCTGGACGTTTCCATCCAGGGACAGATCATCAACCTGCTGCTGGAACTGCGCCAGCGCATGAACCTGGCGATTCTGTTCATTGCCCACGACCTGGCGATCGTTCGACGGCTATGTGATCGGGTCGCCGTGATGTACCTCGGCGAGATCGTCGAGCAAGGCCCCACGGAGGCCGTGTTCAGCAGCCCGCGGCATCCCTATACCGTCGCGCTGATCGAGTCCATTCCACACATCGACCCGACTCGACCATTGCTGGGCGCCCCCCTGCCTGGCGAGCCGCCCAGCCCCCTGAATCTTCCATCCGGCTGCGCTTTTCACCCGCGCTGCCGGCATGCACAACCCATCTGCGCGAAAGCGCCGCCCCCCATCCGTGACATCAATGGACATCGTTATAGCTGTGTGCTCGGAGAGCCATTGCTCTAAAAAACATTCATCAATAGGGAGTTTGACCATGCGATCGAAACATTTGAAGTTGCTGACCGCCGCGACGTTGACCGTTTGCACACTGGCGGCAGGTGTCGCCCAGGCAGCAGGCGTGCTGACCATCGGTTGCCGTGAAGAAAGTACGACGTTCGACCCGATCAAAAGCGCTCAGAACCGCGACAACTGGGTGTTCTCCAATGTTTACGACGTATTGGTGCGCGTCGACAACACCGGCACCAAGCTGGTACCGGGGCTGGCCGAAAGCTGGCAGGTTTCCGACGATGGCCTGACCTATACCTTCAAACTGCGCTCGGCCAAGTTCTCCGACGGTTCACCGATTACCGCCAGCGATGCAGCGTTCAGTCTGTTGCGCATTCGCGACAACAAAGGGTCGCTGTGGAGCGACTCCTACAAGATTATCGACAAGGCCCAAGCACCCGACCCGCAGACACTGGTGGTAACACTCACAAGCCCTTCAGTGCCCTTCCTCGCGCAGCTGGCGTTGCCCAACGTCTCCATCCTGTCGCAAAAGGCCATGGAAAAAATGGGTGAGGATGCCTATGCCCAGGACCCCGTCGCCTCTGGCGCCTTTATCGTCAAGGAGTGGCTACGCGGTGATCGCGTGGTGCTGGAGAAGAACCCCCACTTCTGGCAGGCCGACACGGTCAGCCTGGATGGCGTGGAATGGATCTCCATCCCGGATGACAATACGCGGATGTTGAAGGTACAGGCCGGCGAACTGGATTCGGCGATCTTCGTGCCCTTCTCGCGCGTCGAAACCCTGAAGAAAGATCCCAACCTGGTCGTACACATGGACCCCTCCACCCGTGAGGATCATCTGCTGATCAACCATGAGCACGGACTGCTGGGCAAGCCTGAAGTACGTCAGGCGCTGGACCTTGCGATCAACAAAAAATCGCTGGTCGATACCGTGACGTTCGGCCATGGTCAGGTGGCGTATTCCTACATTCCTAAAGGCGCGCTTTATCACAATGCCGATAACCTGCAACGCCCGTATGACCCGGAAAAAGCCAAGAAAATGCTGGCGGATGCAGGCGCGTCAGGCCTGAAGCTCAACTATGTGGTCAATGCAGGCAATGAAGCTGACGAACAGATCGCCGTGCTGGTCCAGCAACAGCTCGCCGCAGTTGGCGTGACAGCCACCTTGCAGAAAGTCGATCCGACCCAGAGCTGGCAGATGCTGATCGACGGCGATTACGATCTGTCCGTGATGTACTGGACCAACGACATCCTCGACCCGGACCAAAAGACCACCTTCGTGCTGGGACACGACACCAACATGAACTACATGACCCGCTACAAGAACGACAAGGTCAAGGATCTGGTCGCGGCCGCACGGGTAGAAGCGGACCCGACCAAGCGCAAGCAGATGTACACCGACCTCCAGGCGATCGCCAAGCAGGACGTCAACTGGATCGATCTCTACTACAGCCCGTACATCAATATTTCTCGCAAGAACATCGAGCACTTCCAACAAAACCCACTGGGGCGCTTCTCTCTTGAGGAAACGGTGAAGCGCTAGCAAGTAATGGCTTTGAGCCGAGTCGGATAAGGCCAGTGGCAAGCCTTGATCACAGGTCGAGGCTTGCCACTTGATGACCAAGCAACATCGGCTGCTCCCCGGTCATCTCGCACAGCAGCGCCGTGACGGCATTCCCCTCAACCGTACCGTGCGTTTGCACAAAGGCCGCCACGGCGCTGACAGCTGGCCAGTAACGGTGCACCAGGCAACTGCAACGGGCGATGGCCAGGGATTGGGCATCAATCAGCTTGCGCGGTGGTAACAGGCTGATCAATTCGTGCCCGCGGTCCAGGTCACCGCGGCCGCTGCCCCTGATCAACTGGTCGGACCGGCGGTGCCGGTAGATCGCTTCGGCCACTGGCCCCGCGAAGCAATGGAGCAGGTCCCGCTCAATGGCATCGACCATCGAGGGCAGGTATTCAGCGATCCCCGGGGCGTCGAAGGCCGGGTGCGAGACAAGGTAGTCAGCTTCGACCAACCCTTCTGCGTATTGCGGGTTACCGCGCAGGTCGAACAGAGGCCCCGCGCGGGCTTCAGCCTTGGTACGCACGGTGATGCGTTTTATCGGTTGACCGTTCCACCAAAAGGCCAGGGCATGACCCGCTTCGTGGAAGGCCGTGCTGCGCGGGCATTTGTTCATTATTGGGTCCGTCACGGCAGGCGCTGTTCATATCATCTGTCTCTGCGCCGGGCCCCGATAAAAGATTATCCCTATCGACCGTTAACACTGCGCCTATTAGCTATCTGGCAACGGGAGACTAGCCTGAATTCAGGCTGGTGCAATCTGGCCCGTGAAACCTGACAAAGAGATACGAAGCGTTCAGAAACGTATTGGGCTTGCCGTGGGCCACCGCACGGGTAACTCGTCTCGCGCGTTACCGTGTGGCCGCACACGATCACTTGAGCGAACGGTAAGCCCTGCGCCCTGCGTCATTTATTTCGCCTGTCGCTATTCGGAGCCCGACTGGGCTGGATAGCTGGATGAATACGACCAAAGGTAGCTTCTCATGGCAAACGAATCGAAATGTCCGTTCAATCACGCCGCTGGCGGTGGCACGACGAACCGCGACTGGTGGCCGAACCAGCTGAATCTGAAGATCCTGCATCAACACTCCTCGCTGTCCGATCCCATGGGCGAGGATTTCAACTATGCCGAAGCGTTCAAGCGCCTGGACTTCCAGTCCCTGAAACAAGACCTGAATGCACTGATGACCGACTCGCAAGACTGGTGGCCGGCGGATTTCGGCCACTATGGGCCGCTCTTTATTCGCATGGCCTGGCACAGTGCAGGCACCTACCGCACTGGTGACGGGCGCGGTGGGGCCGGTTCCGGCCAGCAGCGATTTGCACCGCTCAACAGCTGGCCAGACAACGTCAGCCTCGACAAGGCGCGTCGGCTGCTGTGGCCGATCAAGCAAAAGTATGGTCGCAATATCTCCTGGGCCGACCTGATCGTCCTCACCGGCAACGTCGCGCTGGAGTCCATGGGCTTCAAGACCTTCGGTTTTTCCGGAGGCCGCGCCGATGTCTGGGAGCCGGATGAAGACGTCTACTGGGGTTGCGAAAACACATGGCTGGGGGGCGATGTTCGCTACGCCAAGCCCGACAAAGCCGCCATGCAAGACCCCGGCGAAGGCCAATTGGTGGCCGAGCCAGGCAACGAAGAAAGCCGCACCGACGAGGGACGCAACCTGGAGAACCCGCTGGCCGCCGTGCAGATGGGGCTGATCTACGTCAACCCGGAAGGCCCCGAGGGCCAACCAGACCCGGTCGCCGCCGGGGTGGACATCCGCGAAACCTTCGCCCGCATGGCCATGAACGATGAAGAAACCGTGGCATTGATTGCCGGCGGCCACGCCTTCGGCAAGACCCACGGCGCCGGGCCTGCGGACAACGTCGGCGCCGAGCCCGAGGCTGCTGGCCTGGAACTGCAAGGCCTGGGCTGGAAAAGCACCTTCGGCACCGGTAAAGGCGCCGACACCATCACCAGCGGCCTGGAAGTCACCTGGACCACCACGCCCACCCGCTGGAGCAATAACTACCTGGAGAACCTGTTCGGCTTCGAGTGGGAACTGACCAAGAGCCCGGCAGGCGCACACCAATGGACGCCGAAAAACGGTGCCGGCGCAGGCATCATCCCCGATGCCCACGACCCGTCCAAACGGCGTAACCCCACGATGCTGACCACCGACCTGGCGCTGCGCTTCGACCCGATCTACGAAAAAATCTCCCGGCGCTTCCTGGCCAACCCCGACCAGTTGTCCGACGCCTTTGCCCGCGCCTGGTTCAAGCTGATCCACCGCGACATGGGCCCGCTCTCACGCTACCTCGGCCCGGAACTGCCCAGCGAAGAACTGCTGTGGCAGGACCCTATCCCGGCGGTCGACCATCCGCTGGTCAACGACAGCGACATCGCCACCCTCAAAGGCAAGCTACTGGCCTCGGGTCTGTCGGTTTCACAGCTTGTGTCTACGGCATGGGCCGCGGCTTCCACCTTCCGTGGCTCCGACAAACGCGGCGGCGCCAACGGTGGCCGCCTGCGCCTGGCCCCGCAGAAAGATTGGCCGGCCAACCAGCCCGAACAACTGGCCAAGGTGCTGGCGACCCTCGAAGGGGTCCGGAATGAGTTCAACGCCGCCCAATCCGGCGGCAAGAAAATCTCCCTGGCAGACCTGATCGTGCTGGCCGGCAGCGCCGGTATTGAACAAGCCGCGAAAAATGCCGGGCTCAGCGTGACGGTACCGTTCGCGCCGGGACGCATGGACGCGAATCAGGAGCAGACGGACGTCGAGTCGTTCGGTTTTCTCGAACCCATCGCCGATGGCTTTCGCAACTACCTCAAGGGCCGGTACCGCGTGTCTGCCGAGGCGTTGCTGATCGACAAGGCCCAACTGCTGACCCTCAGCGCCCCGCAAATGACGGCATTGATCGGCGGTCTGCGGGTGCTGGACACCAACGTCGGCCACACGGCGCACGGTGTCTTTACCCAACGGCCCGGGACGTTGACCAACGACTTTTTCGTCAACCTGCTCGACATGGGCGTGGAGTGGAAAGCCCTTTCCGACACCCAGGAAACCTTCGAGGCCCGAGACCGCAAGAGCGGCCAGGTCAAATGGACCGGCACCCGTGTCGACCTGGTCTTCGGCTCCAATGCTCAGCTACGGGCCTTGGCCGAAGTCTATGCCAGCCCGGATGCGCAGGGGCAGTTCGTCAAGGACTTCATCGCGGCGTGGGTCAAGGTGATGAACCTGGATCGGTTTGATCTCAGGTGAGCAGCGTCCGAGGACATGAGGTCTGGCAAGGAAGCGACCTCATGAACTTTTCTTCACCCCACGCCCCCGCGTGATTGGGTACAGTCGCCTCGCTCATTCAAGAAACTAAGGTTTTAGCCCGCACTCCCAGCGGGCTTTTTTTTGCCTGGCATTCAGGCTGACGCGTTGCCCGACGCAGGCAAGACAGCCGCCGCCGTCACTCGCGCTGATTTCAACACAGGTTGCTCCAAGGCCGTGCGCCCATAAAACAGCAACGCCATCAGCCAACAACTCAACCAGACGAAAATCCCCGCCCAGAACGTGTGGGACACGTAATTTTCAGCAGATCGAAATTCTGGAACCATTCCTTGTGCTCGATCTTGCCGGCGTATTGGGTGGTTTCCACCGGGCAGTACACGCTGGTGTGGCCCTTGAGGTAATGGACCACCCCGGTGCGGAGGAAAAAGGCGAAGACCACATAGAGAAAATCGCGCCGATGTTTGTGGGCAAAACGCAACGGCGCGGCGAACCGGATTTTCTCCAACAGGCGCAGTAACCCCAGGCACTTTTTCGGCTTGAAGATCGGCCAGACAAACGACAACAGCACACAGATAGTGGCCGCCTCACCGGTCCAGTTCGGAATGATCCTGGCCCACTTATGGGTGATTTTCTCGAACAGCCGCACGTGCTCCAACGGAAAGACCTGGTGCAGCGGGTCGTAGAGTAAATTGCTGAAGGCGATGTCGATGCGAGTCATGTCGAACAGCAAGAACACCACCACGGCGTTTTGGTAACGGGCAAAGCGGCGCGTATCGATCGAGCGCCTCAGGCCGAAAAGGCTCAGTCTCCGTTCCACATCAAGCCGCCCCAACGGCATCCACCCAGTCATTCGATGGCGCGACAGTAGAGAAACCGACGTGGGCGGGCGGTGAAACAGAAGTGAAAAAAGCTTGGGGTGCGAGCAACGCTTGCTCACACAGATACCCGGAAAAAAACTTACAGATCTTGAACCCACCGCCGATACAGCCCTGTTACATGCTCTGCTGGCTCTTAACAACAACAATCTTCCAGCGTACCGACGATCAAGCAGCACAACGTTCCTGGAGGAATTTGATGAACAGCTGGTTTGGCAACATTAGCGTCAACATGAAATTGGGCCTGGGCTTTGGTCTGGTGCTGGTATTGACTTGCCTACTGGCCCTGACCAGTTGGACCAGCCTGGACGGGCTGATCAAACGCAGCAACTGGATGAGCGACATCACCCAGCTCAACGCCGGCCTGACCAAACTTCGGGTCACGCGCCTGCAATACATGCTGACCAACGGTAACGAGACCGCCGCCCAAAACGTGCAGACCACCCTCGATGGTTTCGTGGCACAACAGAACGCCCTGCTCAGCAGCTTAAAGAGCCCGGAAAACGTCAAGTTGCTCAAGGAGCAGAGCGCAGTCATCAGCGCCTACCAGGTGTCCCTGAACAAAATGCGCAGCGCCTACCGCACGGGCAACACCGCCCGCGATGCCATGGGGACGGACGCAGAGATCGCCTACAAGCTGATTGAGACCCTGGATTCGGACGTGCGGAAAATGGGCCCCGGCGATGAGCGTTTCGCCCAGTTCCAGGCCATCACCCAGGCCAAGCAGGACTTCATGCTGGCCCGCTATGAAGTGCGCGGCTACACGACCAACAGCAACGCCGACACCGAACGCAAAGCCGCCGCCCAACTGGACGCCGCCATCGCGTCGCTCAAGCCGCTGAACGAGCATTTCTCCAGCACCCGTCAGGATGAACTGCGCCAACTGGAAAACGCCCTAGCCCAATACCGCAGCGCCGTGCAGGCCTTCAAGCTGGCCACCGCCGACGCGGTACAGGCGCGCAAGGAAATGACCGACCAGGGCGCGTCAATCGTGACGTTGAGCGAACAGCTGTACCACATCCAACTCGAGCGCCGCGACGCCGAAAGTGCCCAGGCCCGCACCCTGCAACTGGTCAGCACCCTGCTGGCGTTGCTGGTTGGGGTCATTGCAGCCGTGATCATCACTCGCCAGATCACCGGCCCGCTGCGCGACACCCTGGCCGTGGTCGAGCGGATCGCCAGCGGCGACCTCTCGCACACGGTCATCGTCACCCGTCGCGATGAACTGGGCGTGCTGCAACAAGGCATCGCGCGCATGGGCGTGACCCTGCGCGACCTGATCAGCGGCATCCGCGATGGCGTGACCCAGATCGCCAGCGCCGCCGAAGAACTGTCCGCCGTGACCGAGCAGACCAGCGCCGGGGTCAACAGCCAGAAAGTCGAGACCGATCAGGTCGCGACCGCCATGCACGAAATGACCGCCACGGTCCAGGAAGTGGCCCGCAACGCCGAAGAGGCCTCCCGGGCCGCAGCCGCCGCTGATGGCGAAGCCCGTGCCGGCGATCAGGTGGTCAGCGAAGCCATCGTCCAGATCGAACGCCTGGCCAGCGAGGTGGGGCGTTCCACCGACGCCATGACCGTGCTGCAACAGGAAAGCGACAAGATCGGCAGCGTCATGGATGTGATCAAGGCCGTGGCCGAGCAGACCAACCTGCTGGCGCTCAACGCGGCGATCGAAGCGGCACGCGCCGGTGAAGCCGGGCGTGGTTTTGCCGTGGTGGCCGACGAAGTCCGTGGCCTGGCCCAGCGCACGCAGAAATCCACCGAAGAAATCGAAGGCCTGGTGGCCGGCCTGCAGAACGGCACCCAACAAGTGGCGGCCGTGATGAACAACAGCCGCAGCCTCACCGACAGCAGCGTGGCCCTGACCCGCAAAGCCGGCGCGTCACTGGAAAACATCACCCGCACGGTGTCGAACATCCAGTCGATGAACCAGCAAATCGCCGCTGCCGCGGAGCAGCAAAGCACCGTGGCCGAGGAGATCAGCCGCAGCATCATCAACGTGCGCGACGTGTCCGAACAGACCGCCGCCGCCAGCGAGGAGACCGCAGCGTCCAGTGTTGAGTTGGCGCGGTTGGGTAATCAGTTGCAGATGATGGTCAGCCACTTCCGCGTCTAACGCCCTACGCACTGTGGGAGCGGGCTTGCTCGCTCCCACAGGACGCTCATAAACGCAGCCCACGAATCGCTCTTTCGTACAAATCTCCCACCCCCTGCCCTACCGCCGTTCTCTGCACGCGCCTGTACGGTTTTCGCTTGAACAAGCACATCCCGTCAGCACTCTAGTGTCGGGCTCCTGCAATCAATGAAATCATTGATTGCCGCTAACAAGCCTTACGTCATCAGGACTCGGGGAGTTGCCAGACGGTTCACACGTTAATCGCATTGGTAAACACCAACCGATTTCCAAACGGATCACTGATAGCCATGTCCTGGCTACCCCAGGGCATGGCCTGGATCTGTGGGTGGGCGTAGCGGTATTGCTTGGCCAGCAATTGCTGTTGGAACGCTTCCAATTCATCGGTCTCGATCCGCAACGCCGAGCCTGGCGTACAATCGCCATGGTGCTCGGACAGGTGCAGCACGCAGTCGCCGCGGGAGACTTGCAGGTACAGCGGGAAGTCGTCACCGAAGCGATGTTGCCAGTCGACGGTAAAGCCCAGGAAGTCGACATAAAACGCCAACGCCTTGGCTTCATCGAATATCCGCAGGATCGGGGTGGTTTTACCGAAGCTCATGGGTTGCTCCCTGGCTGAAAAGACCCAGTGTAGATGGGTTGACCCACAATGCTTCGGCTTTAAGCCCGGCTTCTTTAGTTCCCAAGTGCCATTATTGTGGCGCCAATTCACGTTATTTCGGCCACTTGCACACCATCAAACGCCGTCTGATGGGCTGAATTCCTGGCCCAGATCGCCTTCGCGAGCCAGGAACCGCCCTTCCCTGCGTCCATTCGCTTGGCCGTCGCAATAAACTCAGGACACCATTGACCCACACCCCGTCGATGCCTTCGCGGCGCGTTGAAGTCGGCCACGTCGCGAATCGTCTGTGGATTGAACAACACCAGGTCCGCCCAATCGCCTTCACGAATTTCTCCCCGTTGCATGTCGCTGACGGACATCGCAACGCAACAATCATGAAAATCCAGCACTGAACGTTCATACCCCTGAGGCGAGCACGCCTGCTCCCGCAGGACCGTTAGCAGCCCCCTGGCCGCCCAATGACTGGCCGTGCAGCCCTCAATTCAGTACCATCGCCCCCTGTTTTTGCACCACTCCCCGGCAGCCGACTCTCCACCGGCGCCCAGTCAGGTAAATCATGAAATCAGCACGTCTTCGCGCCGACGTCCTCGCCGGCCTCACCACCTCTTTCGCCTTGCTCCCCGAGTGCATAGCCTTTGCCCTGGTGGCCCACCTCAACCCGCTGATGGGGCTCTACGGCGCCTTTATCATCTGCACACTGACCGCGCTGTTCGGCGGCCGGCCAGGCATGGTGTCGGGTGCGGCGGGGTCGATGGCCGTGGTCATCATCGCGCTGGTGGTGCAGCACGGCGTGCAATACCTGTTGGCCACTGTGCTGCTGGGCGGGCTGATCATGACGGCGTTCGGGCTGCTGCGGTTGGGCAAGCTGGTGCGCATGGTCCCGCACCCGGTGATGCTCGGCTTCGTCAACGGCCTGGCGATTGTCATTGCGCTGGCCCAACTGGAGCATTTCAAGCAGGGTGAGACCTGGCTCAGCGGCACCCCGCTGTATCTGATGGCCGGCCTGGTCGCGCTGACCATGGCCATCGTCTACCTGCTGCCACGCCTGACCCGCAGCGTGCCGCCGGCCCTGGTGGCGATCCTCGGCATCGGCCTGGGGGTCTATTTGCTCGGCCTGCCCACCCGCACGCTGGGCGACATGGCCCATATCGCCGGCGGCTTACCCACCCTCGCCTGGCCCGACCTTCCCTGGAACCTGGAGACCCTGCAGATCGTCGCGCCCTACGCGGTGATCATGGCGATGGTCGGTTTGCTGGAAACCCTGCTGACCCTGAACCTGACGGATGAAATCACCCAGAGCCGCGGTTATCCGGACCGTGAATGCGTGGCGCTGGGCGCAGCCAACATCGCCTCCGGACTGTTCGGCGGCATGGGGGGGTGCGCCATGATCGGTCAGACGGTGATCAACCTCAGCTCGGGTGGACGCGGACGGTTATCAGGCGTGGTGGCCGGGGTGATGGTGTTGCTGTTCGTATTGTTCCTGTCGCCGTTGATCGAGCGCATCCCGCTGGCTGCACTGGTGGGCGTGATGTTCGTGGTTGCACAGCAGACCTTCGCCTGGGCCTCGCTACGGGTGATCAACAAGGTGCCGAAGAATGATGTGTTGGTGATCATCGCGGTGACCGTCATTACCGTGTTCACCGACCTGGCGGTGGCCGTGCTCTGCGGTATCGTCATCGCGGCGCTCAACTTCGCCTGGCAACAGGCCCGGGAGCTGTACGCCGACGCGCACCAGGAAGCCGACGGCAGCAAACTCTATCGCTTGCACGGCACGCTGTTCTTCGCCTCGACGACGCCGTTCCTCAACCAGTTCGACCCGGCCAACGACCCGGCCCAGGTCACCCTGGACTGCCGACATCTGAGCTTCGTCGACTACTCGGCCATTGCCGCACTCAAGACCCTGCGCGAACGCTACAGCAAAGCCGGTAAGCACCTGCGTGTGTTCCACCTGTCCGAGCGTTGCAAGCAAATGCTCAAGCGCGCGGGCGAGCACCACGACTGAAGCAACACCCAACAAAAACCTGTGGGAGCTTGCTCGCGATAGTGCTGGATCAGCCAACTTCAATATCGACTGACCCGGCGCCATCGCGAGCAGGCTCGCTGCCACAGGGGCAGGTGGTGGACTGAGATACTGCGATCACTCGCTCCCATAGGGGAAAGGGGTTATCAGCCCTTGAATTCCCGCGAGGCGTATCCGGCGAGCTTGCCTTGGATGAAGTCCAGGAAGCACTGGATCCGCAAGGCCAGTTGCGAGTTGCGGTAGTACACGGCATTGATCGGCTGGCGATATCCGCTGTTGGCCTCGGCCAGCAGCACTTTCAGCCGACCGGCACGGATGTCTTCGCGGGTCATGAAGTCCGACAGGCAGGCAATGCCCTGCCCTTGCAGTGCCAGGTGGCGCACGGTTTCGCCGCTGGACGCACTGATGGCCGGCTGGATCGGCCAACGATCACCGTGTACGTGGCGCAGTGGCCACTGGTTGAGGCCCTCGTTCTGGGCAAACCCCAACAGCGCATGACCTGCCAGCTCGGCGACGCTTGACGGCGTGCCGTGCTGCTTCAGATAAGCGGGGCTGGCCAGTATGTGCAACGGGCTGCAGCCCAGGGCGCGGGCGTGGAGGGTCGAGTCGGTGAGGGTGCCGATGCGGATGGCGATGTCGGTGCTTTGCTCCAGCAGGTCGATGATCAGGTCGTTGCTGTTGAGTTCGAGCTGGATATCCGGGTAGAGCCGGCGGAACTCTTCGATGTGCGGGACGATGGCATGCAGCATGAACGGTGAGGCCGCGTTGATCCGCAAGCGGCCTGCTGGGTTCTTCTGGCGGGATGACAGCCGCTCTTCCAGCTCATCCATCTGGTCGAGGATGCCTTTGGCCTGCTTGAAGAAATACTTGCCCTCCTCAGTCAGGTCCATGCGCCGCGTGGTGCGGTTGATCAGCGTGGTGTCGAGCTTGGCCTCCAGCCGCGACAACGTGCGGCTGACCGCCGACGGCGTCTGTCCGACCTGCTCGGCGGCGGCGGAGATGGATCCGCACTCGATCACGCAGACGAAAATCTGCAATTCGTCGGATCTGGCTTTCACGTATCCCCCTGTCGACTGATCTCTCTTGTGGCAAGGGGATTTATCCTCGCTAGGTGGGAGCAAAGCTTGCTCCCACCGTGCAGGTTCACCCGCCCGCCACAGGATAGTATCGGGATGCGCAGCAAAAGAAAGGTCACGCCTTCAAACCGAACACCTCAACCAAATGCTGCTCATACCGCGCCACATCTTCTTCGATGTTCGGGCGCTTCATCACGTCCACGCACAGGAAGGTCGGCAGGCCGCTCATGCCGAGGAACTGGTTGGCCTTGTGGAACGGGAAGTACACCGCGTCCACGCCCTTGGCCTCGAAGAAGTCGGTCGGGTCGTCGAAGGCTTGCCGCGGGGCGTTCCAAGTCAGGGACAACATGTACTGCTTGCCCTGGATCAGACCACCACTGCCGTATTTCTGCGCGGCATCGGAACGGGTCCGGCCGTCGCTGGCGTAAAGGCTGCCGTGGCCTTCGGTGAAGACTTCGTCGATGTATTTCTTCACGGTCCAGGGGGCACCCATCCACCAACCCGGCATCTGGTAAATGATCACGTCGGCCCAAAGGAACTTGGCGACTTCTTCCTTGATGTCGTAGCCACCGTCGATGAAGGTGGTTTTCACATCAAAACCGCCGCGGTCCAACACGCTGACCGCCGTGTCGTGGAGGGTGGCGTTGTAGCGACCGGCGGAGTGAGCGAATTGTTTGCCGCCATTGAGCAACAGGACTTTTTTCATGGGGAGCCTCATCGGGTTCCACGGCGTGGACCGTCAAAGGGCCGCTGCATGGAAAGGTTGAAAATGATGGCGGCACAATAGCGACGGACTTCACAGGGAATAAGCAGTGCAACGGCAAAACTGATTTGACCTACACGCACGAATGAACGACTGATTATTGCCTTAAACTCCGAGACCTCTTTTATCTCAGGAGCCACCTCGATGAGCGAACTGCACGGTTTCATCCTGCACGCCAAGACCCGTCCGGAAAAAGCCGAAGCTTTCGAAGCGCTATTCCGCGCCTACGTCGAGCCAAGCCGTGCCGAGCCTGGATGCATCGAATACCACATGCTGCGGGACCAGCAGGATCCGACGCTGTTCATCTTCTATGAGATCTGGGCCTCCCAGGCGCACCTGGAGGTGCACTCGAACCTGCCGCACATGCAGCAGTTCTTCGAGCAACGCATGGATTATCTGGAGCGTGACTTCGAAATCCGCCGCGTCGACATGCTCAGCCCGTCCTCGGCTAGCCGCTGATCAGCAGATGGTCGCCGAGCACGCCCAGACCGGTGCCAATGAAAATCACCAGCAACCGCGGCCACAGGTGCCAGATCAGGGCTTGCAGATGACCGCCAAACACCCATTGCCAGACGTTGGTCAGGGTCGCCGGGATGATGCGCGTTTCTGGATAGCTCGGTGTCGACCACAGACATCTACCCGCTCATGCCGCGCGTTAGGGTGCCCGTTCCCTTCTGCCCCTTTCGGAGCTCACATGACCGCACCCATCACCGTCCTGCGCGACACCCATCCGCTGCCCGTACTCGACGCCTGCAAATGGGAAAAACTCGAAGGCGACCCGCACACCGTCAACCTCAACGCCTACACCAGCGAAGACGGCAGCAAGATCATGGGCACCTGGATCTGCACACCTGGCAAATGGTATGTGGAATATGTGAAGTGGGAGTACTGCCATTTCCAGGAAGGCTACTGCATCATCACCCCGGAAGGCATGGAGCCGATCCATCTGCGCGCCGGTGATATCTTCGTCGTCGAGCCAGGCATGAAAGGCACTTGGGAAGTGGTCGAGACCGTGCGCAAATATTTCGTCTTTGCCTGAAACAAAAAACCGAGGGACCACCCGACGTGGTCTCTCGGAAAACAACGTTCTGTACCACCTCTATGGCGAGGAAAGTATCTGTAGGGGGCCTTGCTCCCGTAGAAAAAGCTCCCCTGCCATAGAAGCTCACTTGATATCGCCGCGTTTATTGCGGCTTACGATAGCTGTTCACAATCGCCGAAAAGTCCTTGCCACCCTCGCCCCGTTGGCTCATCGCCTGGTACAACTGCTGCGCCACCGCCCCCAGCACCACCGGCTGATGGGCCTGCCGCGCGGCTTCGGTCGCTAGGCCCAGGTCCTTGAGCATCAGGTCGGCGCCAAAGCCGCCCGTGTAGCCACGGGACGCCGGTGCCGTTTCGATCACGCCCGGCCATGGGTTGTAGGTGTCCGAACTCCAGCAACGGCCCGTTGAACTGTTGATGATGCCGGCCAACACCTGGGTGTCGATCCCCAAGGCATCGCCCAACGCCATGGCTTCGCTGACGCCGACCATGGAAATCCCCAGCAGCAGGTTGTTGCAGATCTTGGCGATCTGCCCGGTGCCGACTTCGCCACAGTGCACGATATTACGGCCCATTTGCGCCAGCACCGGTTGCAAGGTGGCGAACAACTCAGCCGTGGCGCCGACCATGAAGGTCAACGTGCCCGCCGCCGCACCGCCGGTGCCACCCGAGACCGGCGCATCGGCCATTGCCACCCCCTGTTTCGCCGCGGCAGCCGCCACGTCGCGGGCGGTTTGTGGATCGATGGTGCTGCAATCCACCGCCGGTGTGCCGGCAGCGATGCCGGCCAGCACGCCGTCGTCACCCAGCCAGACACTGCGCACATGGGCGGCGGCCGGCAGCATGGTAATCACCAGCGCAGCGCCCTGGGCCGCGTCGCGAGGCGAAGCGCTGATAGTGCCGCCCAACGCCGCCAGTTCAGCCAGCACCGTCTGGTTCAGGTCGAACAGGTTCAGCGAATGGCCAGCCTTGAGCAGGTTGCGCGCCATGGGGGCGCCCATGTTGCCCAGGCCGATAAATGCGATGTTCATGTCCGGCTCCTTAACGCAAATTGATGGTGGTGTTCACACCGTCATTGACGCTGTCATCATCGAACCAGCGCGCGGTCACGGTCTTGGTTTGAGTGTAGAACTGCACCACCTGTTTGCCGTACGGACCGAGGTCACCAAGTTTCGAACCTCGGGAACCGGTGAAACTGAAGAACGGCACTGGCACCGGGATCGGAATGTTGATGCCGACCTGGCCGACGTCGATTTCGCTCTGGAATTTGCGCGCCGCCGCACCGCTTTGGGTGAACAGGCCGGTGCCGTTGCCGAATGGGTTGGCGTTGACCAGGGCAATCGCCTGATCCAGGGTGTCGACTTCCAGCACCACCAGCACCGGGCCGAAGATTTCTTCGGTGTAGATGCGCATGTCGGTGGTCACGCCGGAAAACAGGGTCGGACCGACGAAATTGCCCTGTTCGAAACCCGGCACGCTGATGCCACGACCATCGAGCTCCAGCTTCGCCCCTTGCTGCACACCACTCTCGATCAATTCGAGGATCCGCGCCTTGGCGCGCTTGGAAATTACCGGACCGACGTCAGTGCCCGGCTCGCTGCCAGCGTTGACCTTGAGCTTCTGTGCCAGGGCCTTGAGCTCCGGCAACCACTGCTTGGCCGCCCCCACCAGCACCACCGCGGAAGTGGCCATGCAACGCTGGCCCGCCGCGCCGAAACCGGCGCCGACCAAGGCGTTGAGGGTCTGCTCTCGATTGGCATCGGGCAACACCACCGCGTGGTTCTTGGCGCCCATCATCGACTGCACGCGCTTGCCGTGGCGACCCGCCAGGTCATACACGTGAGTACCGACCGCCGTCGAGCCGACGAATGAAACCGCCTTGATATCCTTGTGGGTGCAGAGCGCGTCCACCACGTCCTTGCCGCCGTGCACCACATTGAGCACGCCCGCCGGCACGCCGGCCTCGATGGCCAACTCCACCAGGTGCATGGTCGACAGCGGGTCCTGTTCCGATGGCTTGAGCACAAAGGTGTTACCGCAGGCGATGGCCATCGGGAACATCCACAGCGGAATCATTGCCGGGAAGTTGAACGGGGTAATGCCCGCGCACACGCCGATCGGCTGGCGCAGCGTGTAGGTGTCAACGCCACCGGCGACGTTCTCGGCGAACTCGCCCATCTGCAGGGTGCCAATGGAACAGGCGTGCTCAACCACTTCCAGGCCACGGAAAATATCGCCCTCGGCGTCAGCGATGGTCTTGCCCTGCTCGGCGCTGAGCACCGCGGCGATGCGCTTGGAGTGCTCGCGGATCAACGCCTGGAGCTTGAGCATGATGCGCATCCGCGCGCCGATGGGCGTCAGCTTCCAGGTCTGGAACGCACGCTGGGCAGCGGCGATGGCGGCATCGACTTCCGAGGCCGTGGCGAACGGAACCTTTGCCAACACCTGCTGGGTGGCCGGGTTGACGATGTCGTACCACTCGCTGGATTGGGATTCAACCCACTCGCCATTGATCAGCAGTCTGACGGTTTGCAGGGTGGTATCGCTGGGGGTAAGGGAAACGTTCATGCTGGCCTCCGGGATTGTTCTTATAGAGAGCGTTGGTTCAGCAAAAACCAAGGTGCATAGGACACGCTTGGTGATGAGACTGTTTTTGGAGTATAGATGTGCAAACTTCTAATAAGAACGCACATAAAAACCGGTCCAACATGCAAAAAAACATCACCTCCCTGGGGTCGCTGAATTGGGACGACCTCAAGTTTTTCCTCGAAGTGGCCCGCACCCGCAAGGCCAGCACGGCCGCCAAGCGCCTGGCCGTCGACTACACCACGGTGTCGCGGCGCATCAGCTCGCTGGAAGCCTCGTTGGGCACGCTGCTGTTCGAGAAGTCCCGGACCAACGGTTTTGTCCTGACGGCCGAAGGCCAGCGCCTGCTGGGTTACGCCGAATCGATCGAAAGCACCCTGCACATGGCCTGCGAACAGGTCTCAGGCTCTGGCGTCGCGCTGTCCGGCCACGTGCGCATGGGCTGCACCGAAGGCTTCGGCAGCTTCTTCATCACCCCGCAACTGAGTCACTTCGTCGACGCCTACCCGGCCATTTCGGTGGACATCCTCCCGCTGCCGCACTTCATCAGCCTCTCCAAGCGCGAAGCCGACATCGTCATCGCCCTCGAACGCCCCGAACATGGCCCCTATGTGTGCTGCAAATTGTGCGACTACCGGTTGCAGCTCTACGCCACCCAGCAATACCTGGACAACCACCCACCCATCCAGCGCCCGGCAGACCTGGGCAAGCACTCATTCATCAGCTACGTGGATGACCTGGCGTTCAGTTCCGAATTGCTCTACCTGGCTAACGTACTGCCCGGCGCCAGCGCCCACCTGCGCAGCACCAGCGTGATCGCGCAATTCGTGGCAGCGCAGCAAGGCCGCTCGCTGGCAATCCTGCCCTGCTTCCTCGCCGCCCAGGACCCACGGCTGTTGCCGGTGCTGCCGGAGGAAATCACCGTCACCCGGCAATTCTGGATGTACTGCCGGGAGGACTTGAGGAAGCTGAAGCGGATTACGTTGTTGTGGGATTACATTCGCCAAGTGACTGAACAGAACCAGCCACTGCTGATGGGCGACAGCCGGGAGATGGTGTTCGCCGACTAGCCGGCGATGACCACGATGGCGACGCGGCGGTTTTCGGTGCGGCCGCTGGCGGTGTCGTTGGAAGCGACCGGTTTGCTGCTGCCCAGGCCGCGCAGTTGGACGTTCTCTTCGCGCATGCCAACGCTTGTCAGCACCTTGCTCACGCTGACGGCCCGACGCATCGACAGTTGTTCGTTATAGGCCTGGGAGCCCGATGCGTCGGTATGACCATCGATGCGCACCCGCTGGATTCCCGCCTCCAGCAGCGCCTTGCCAATGCGTTCGACGATTTCGGTACTGGCCTGGTTGAGGTTTTCCACGTCACTGCCGAACAGGACTTTGCCTGACAGACCGAACGCCCAGCCATCGTCAGTCAGTTCGAAGCCTTGTTGCTTGAGTACGGCGATTTGCGCGGGGGTCAGGCCCTTCTGCGGTGCCGTCTGGCAACCGCTCATGGCCAGGACGGCCAGCAACAAAAACGCCGCGAACCAGCGCAGGGAAAATGAAGGGTATGAACGCACGAGTCAGCTCCTGGTTTGAGAATCAGCGACGGGGTGATCCGACCCCGTCGTATGTTGACCGCCTCGAGCGAGGCGTTTGGCTTGGTACATTGCCGCATCGGCGGCGTGGAGTAAGGTGCCCGGCGTGGCACCATGATCGGGGTAAACGGCAATGCCGATACTGAGGGACGTCAGCACTGAAGCATTACCGGGCAATTGAATCGGCATTTCCATGCTGGCGATGATTTTTTCGGCGATCCGCTCGGCGTCCTCGGCCTTGTGCAGGGGGGCCAGCAGCACGGCGAATTCATCGCCTCCCAGGCGCGCGACCAAGTCGTCTTCACGCAACTGTGCCCGGACCCGGGTCGCCACGGCCGTCAGCACCGCGTCACCAGCGGCGTGGCCGAAATTGTCATTGATGCCTTTGAACCGGTCGCTGTCCAGGTACAACACGGCCACTTGCTCGTTGAGCTTGCTGGCGTTGCGCAAGGCGCGGATCAGCCGGCCCTCGAAAAACGCCCGGTTCGGCAAGCCAGTCAAGCTGTCGTGGCTGGCCTGGTGTGCCAGGGTTTCGTTTTCGCTTTGCAGGTGGGTCTGCCAGGACTCCAGTTCGTCGAGCAGTGCATTGAAGTCATTGGCCAGGTTATCCAGTTCGGCGATAGCGGCCGGCGGCACGCGTCGGTCCAGGGCGCGCTCGCTGCGTGCCGCGTGGGCCACTTCGGCCAGGCTGCGCAATGGTCCGGTGATCGCCCGCAACTGACGCCGCGCCAGGTACAACGCCACCCAGGCACTCACCGCCGTGCACAAAATGATCCCCGTCAGACCGCTGAGTAAAAAGCGCAACAGGCTGCCACCATGCCCCGCCAATAGAACGCTGCCAATGTTCTTTCCTTGGTGAACGATTGGCAGGCTGATGGGCTTTTCCAAAAACGCCTTGGCAATGTGCATTTCCAGTTCCGACAATAAACCGGTGTCCGGACGTTTCCAGCGCGCCAACAGGCGGCCGCGCTCATTGAACACTTGGGCATCGGCAACCTCCTCGGTGGAGGCAATCAAAGCCAGTACCTCGGTGGCCGCCGCCGCGTCATCGAATACCACGGCCGCTTCCACGGTGTAGTTGATCGAACGGGCGATCAGGTGCAGGTTGTGATCGGCATAGACCCGCAACGCCAGCAGGCCGAGCAAGGTCAGGGAAACACTGGCCATGGTGATTGCCACCAACGCGACAATCAGGTGGCCGCGCCCGATGACCGCGCCCAGGGTGGGACGGACCTTTGGTTTGCCCTGTTTCATGGCGCTGCGGGCCTGCGGCGGGAAAGCTGCAGCACACTCGGATGTATGCGCACGCCACTGCGTGCCACCGAGTCGAGGTTGACCTCGAAAGACACTTGTTCATCGCCGACCCGCAGGCAGAACAGACTCCCCACAGTGCACTGGTCGCCACCCTCGCTGATGCTCAACACCGGCCTGCCAATCAAGGACGCAAACAGACGGGTGTGCTCATCGTTGGTCAGCCGGCCGATGTAGACCGCGTTGCAGCCAGTGGCGATGTCAGGATGATCGGCCAGTAACCGCTGCACATTCACCGGCCGCCCCGTGGCCTGGGTGGTGCCGTTGACCAGATCGTCGGTGTATTGGGTGGGTCCGACGATGCACAGTTGCAGTTCGGTTGGCTCCACAGGCCAACGGGCGTAGCTGAGAATTCCCAATACAACCTGGGTCACGGCTTCGGACCGCTGCTCGGCCTGGGTCGTGGCTGCCTGCTCCTGAGCAGCCCCGACAGGCACCAGCAAACACATAAGGCTGGCAAGCAGAAAATGCCTCCAGCCCTTGCTGCGCACCGCGTCCCGTACAGGCACTGTCATGGAAAATCTCTTGATACAAGCGATTAGTGCCGGAACGATAGCACAGTGCCAAAAAGCCGGCGAGACAGGGTGTTACGTAGGCTTCGAAACGAAACAGGTGAAATCACAACGGGGGCATGAATCATTAAAAGCTGATGATTCAGTCAGGCTGCTCCAACTCCAGCATCAACCCGCTCAAGCGCTTGACCTTGCGCCGGACCGCCTCCTCGAATACCCCCGCTCGCGGCTCAATCAGACTGAACCATTGCTTGCCCCGGGTAATGGCGGTGTACACCAGTTCCTTGGTCAAGACCGGGTTCAGCGCATCCGGAAGAATCAACGCGGTATGGGTGAATTCCGAGCCCTGGGATTTGTGCACGGTCATGGCATACACGGTTTCCACGTCATTCAGGCGGCTGGGCAGGACGAAACGCACACCGCCCTGGCCGTCGTTGCGCGGGAAAGCGACCCGCAGGACCTGTTTGCCGGCATCGGGGCCGTCACGCTCGGGCAACTTGAGGGCAATACCGATATCGCCGTTCATCAACCCCAGCCCATAGTCGTTACGGGTCATCAGCACCGGGCGTCCTTCGTACCACTGGTGATCGCTATCGATAAGACGGGCCTTGAGCAATGCGGCGGTGATTCGCAGGTTCAGTCCTTCGACGCCCCACGGGCCTCTGCGCACCGCGCAGAGCAATTGGAATTCGTCGAAGGCCGCCAGGACTCCCCGGGCCCAGTCGGCCCAGCAGCGGTCTTCCAGCGGGCGAGAAGCGGCCGGGCGGTGCTGCCGGAGCAGGCTCAGGTAATGCCGATACCCTTGGGGTCCTTCTGGCTTGCCGTCGAGTAACAGCGTTTCCAGTTTCGTATCGTGCTCGCTCGCCAATTTCAGGGAAGACAGATCGGCATGCTGCCCTTGCTCCAGCAATTGACGGGCTTTTTCAGGCTGCTGCTGGTTGACCCAGCGAGCCAGTTGACCGATCCCGCTGCCCTCGCCGAAACGCCGGGAATGCCTGAGCATGACCACTTGCTGTGCCAGGGGATGAGTAGCGTCCAGATCCTGCTGCAGATCACTGGCCGCCAGGTTTTCACCACTGACCGACTCAAGCCAGGCTCGGGTCTGGGGGCTGTACCAGCCGTCCTCGGCGTCTCGACACAAATCCCCCAGCACCGCACCGGCTTCTACAGAGGCCAACTGGTCCTTGTCCCCCAGCAACACCAACCGTGCATGGGCCGGCAGTGCATCCAACAGATTGGCCATCATCTCCAGGTCGATCATCGACGCTTCATCGACCACCAGCACATCCAGTGGCAATCGATTGCCGCCGTGGTGGCGAAAATGTCGGGTGCCTGGGCGACTGCCCAACAATCGATGGACCGTCGTCACATCGCAAGGAATCCGTTCGCGCACAGCGGCGTCCACATCCAGGGTCCGGACCTGCTGGCTGATGGACTCGGTCAAACGCGCCGCCGCCTTGCCAGTGGGCGCGGCCAGGCGAATCCGTAGCGGTTTCCCGGCTTCGACCGCCGGTGCCTGGAGCAGGGCCAGCAGGCGCACAACGGTCGTGGTCTTACCGGTGCCCGGGCCGCCGGTCACGATGCTGAAGGCCCCGCGGGTCGCCAGTGCGCAGGCCAGTTTCTGCCAATCGATCGGGCCGCTGGCATTGGCCGGCCCGAACAACCCGCCCAAACGCTCGCGCAGATCGCCGGGCGCCGCTTCATGCTCGATAAGCCGTTGACGCAACGCTTCATCGATCCGCCGTTCGTAACCCCAGTAGCGGCGCAGATAAAGACGCTTGCCAGACAGCACCAACGGACGCTGCTGCGCCTCATCGCTCCCATCCACGGCCAGGGCTACCAGGCGACTGGACGCCAAGACCTTGCACCAATGGCCGCCGTCCAGTGTCGCCAATATTTGCGATGGCAGCAGCATCACGCCAGTCTCCAGGTCACCCTCGGGAGGCAGAGACAGCGCAAAATCCGGTTCCTTGAGGGTCTCGAACAGATCCAGGCAAACATGCCCGTGACCCAGTTGATGGCTGGTCAGCGCAGCGGCGAGCAGGACCAATGGATCATCGTCAGGTGCCAGTTCATGGAGGAACGCCACGAATGCCTTGTCCAGGGCACGCAACCAGCCGCGCTCGACCCAGCGCGTCAGCAACAACAGCAGGTCCTGCGCACGACTCAAGGGCGCCAACTCCACCAGGTGTTCGCCATCGGACGATTTGGGCAGCAGGTCGGCAAAAGAACGACTCATAGCAATTCTCCTTGTACCCACGCCGGCTCAGCCTTGGGTTCGGGCGCCCCCTGGAACAAGCGATCCAGTTGCTCGATCAATGCCCGTGGCGGCTTGGTGAAATAAACACCCTGACTGGTGGAGCGAGTTCCGCGGAGGAACAGGTACAACGCGCCGCCGACATGCCGGTCGTAGTCGTAATCGGGGAGCCGTGCCTTGAGCTGGCGATGCAGGGCCAACAGGTACAGCACGTATTGCAGGTCGTAGCGATGGTCCAGGATTGACTGTTCCATCGCCTGTACGGTGTAGGCCATGTCATCGACACCCAGCCAGTTGGATTTGTAATCGACCACGTAGTACCGACCGTCGTGCTCGAACGTCAAATCGATGAAGCCCTTGAACATGCCGTTGAGCAGCACCGGCTCCGCCGCGATGCGGGCCACACCGCCATGGGTGAACCGGCAAACCAGTTGGTCAAGCTTTTGCACATCAACCTTGTGGCTGGCGAACCAGAACTCCATCTCGACCTGGAATCGGCTCAGTTGCTCGAGCACTACCGGTGCCTGGTCGTTGCCGACGTGCATGGGCATCTTGATCAGGTGCTGCAGCCAATCGCTCAGCGTGGTGATCCAGCCTTTCCAACCTCGGCGATTGCAGCGTCGGGCAATGGCATCCTCGATATCCGCTGGTGTCGATGAAAAGCCCTCCCCGGCGGCCCACTCCAGCAAACCATGCAGGAAAGTGCCGGGGTTGGGGCCACGGGGAAAGCGGTGGATGTCGCCACCAACAGCGATAGTCTCCCTGGGAGCATCCGGATCCAGTCGCTCATCGTCGAACAGTTTCTGGGCCTGGGGATTCTCTGGCGCGGTATCGCTGCCTTCGCTCAGGCTGTCGCTGATGCGCAAGGCACTGTAGGACGCGATCCACCAGTTCTCGCTGGCTTTTCGCAAGGGCACCAAGGGTTCAAGCAACACGGCTTCGTTGCGCGGAGGCCGGTAGTGCTCGTCGGTAGCTTCGGGCATAGGCTGGCAGTTCACCGCGTCGCTGCCTTGTTGCAGGTCGTCCAGCCAGCGCCTCAGTTCCACCGACTCGGTGAGCGGTGCACCACCGCCCAATAGATACCCCAGCGCGGACACGTGGAGGATCGAGCGATTGTTGCTGCCCCGCTTGAGATCCGCGACACCTAGCCAGCAGGCATGTTGTGCACGGGTCAGTGCTACGTAGAGAAGCCGCAAATCCTCGGCCAGACGCTCGTCATCGGCCTTGGCGATCAATTCGGCAGTGGGCTTGAGGCTGATCTGCGCCTTGTTGGCCTCATCGTGGTAATGCAACGGCAATCGGCTGCCGTCCACCGGTTTCGTCGAGCAGATGAAGGGCAAGAAGACCAACGGATATTCGAGGCCCTTGGACTTGTGGATCGTGACCACCTTAACCAGTTGCTCATCACTTTCCAGGCGCAGGATCTGCTCTTCTCCCGCTTGTCCGGACAAGGCCAGGTGCTCGGACAAATGCCGGATCAAAGCTTGTTCGCCATCCAGCTCACCGGCGGCTTGCTGCAACAGTTCGCATAGGTGCAGCAAGTTGGTCAGCACCCGCTCGCCATCACTGCGCGCCATCAGGGCCTGGGGCAGTTCGAAATCATGCAGCAGACGCCGCAACATCGGCAGCACGCCCTGGCTGCGCCAGACCGTACGATAACCGCGAAATTGCATGACCCGGGCTTCCCAGGCCAACTCATCCTGATTGAGACGCTCCAGCTCCATCAGCGACAGGTTCAACGTGATACTGGCCAGGGCCGCCCGTAGCGGTCGTTCGGCATCCGGCTCGGCACAGGCCCTGAGCCAGATCAGCAAATCCCGCGCTTCCTGCGAGGCAAAGACCGAATCCTTGTCGGACAGATAAACACTGCGCACGCCCCGCGCGGACAGCGCGTCTCGCACCGCCTGCGCTTCTTTACCATCGCGCACCAGGATGGCGATATCTGCCGGACGCACGCCTCGCAGCACTTTTCCATCGATCGTGAAGCCAGCGCGTCCCGACTGACCGCCGTTGAGCAACGCCGTGATCTCACTGGCGCAGACGGCCGCCATCGATTGTCGATACACCGCACCGGAAAGCGGCTGCTCCGACGACAGGTGCCAGATGTTCAGCGCCGCGACCGCCTGCCCTGCGACCTGCAAGGACTCCTTGCGCCCCTGGGACTCAACGGACAGGAACGGCACCGGATTCTCTCCCGTAGACCCACGGAACAGAAAGGCCCCACGCCCCTTCGGACGGGACTCGGCATTCTGGAAAACATGGTTTACCGCACCCACCATGGCATGGCTGGAACGGAAATTCGTGCCCAGCGTGTGCAGTCTGCCAGCAGTGGCTTCGCGAGCGCGCAGATAGGTATAGATGTCGGCACCGCGAAAAGCGTAGATCGCCTGCTTAGGATCGCCAATCAGGAAAAGTCCGGTCTCAGGGTCGTTGTCTTCGATACGGTAGATGCTTTCGAATATCCGGTATTGAACCGGGTCGGTGTCCTGGAACTCATCGATCAGCGCCACCGGAAACTGTTCGCGGATCAGGCTCGCCAGACGCTCGCCTCCGTCGGCCTGCAGGGCCGCATCGAGACGCAGTAGCATGTCATCAAAGCCCATCTCGGCGCGGCGACGTTTCTCTGCTTCGAAGCGCCCCCCGACCCATTGTGCGGCATGCTGCAAGACGGCGGCATCGGGCGTGGGCAACGCGTCCAGGCTGGCCTTGAGAGCGGCCATGGCATCCAGCCCGGGATGGTTGGGCACTTCACCTTTCCAGGCTTCGGCCATGCCCTCGGGCGTCAGCCGCGTGAATCCGGTGCCAATGTCCAACAGCTCAAGGCTTTCGTCGTCCACCCAGGCAGTGATTTTCTGAAACCACGGCTCGAAGTAACGCGCCTGCATCTTGCGCCCGTCGACAGATTTGCTGGCGACGCCTTGCTGGCAGATCTCCAACAGCTCCACCGCCCATTGCCGCCACGGCGCCTTGAGATCGAGCAAGGCGGCACTGCGCTCCTGCAAGGCCGCGGCGATGAGTTCGGCAGGCTCAAGCCCGTCACCGTCGCCACGCTCGCTGGAAAACAAAGCTCTCACCCGCGGCAACAGCGCAGCAGGCCCTCCCCAATGGGTACGCACCCAGTTCAGTGCCTCGCCCTGCATCGAATAGCAGAACAACCGCCAATAATCGCGCAGTACCTCGCCCAGCAATTCGCTGTGGTCGGTTTCCAGGGTTTGGGTGAACAGGCTACCGCTGTCGAAGGCATGCTCACGCAACATGCGCTGGCACCAACTGTGGATGGTCGAGACGGCCGCTTCGTCCATCCACTGCGCAGCGATGTCCAGCCGGTTCGCGCAGCCAGGCCATTGGTCAGCGTTGAACTCATCGCGCAACGCAGCGATCAGCGAATCCGGGGCGGGAATTTCGTCGCGCAAGAAACGTGCAGCTTCGGCCAGACGGGTGCGAATTCGTTCACGCAACTCCTTGGTGGCAGCGTCCGTGAAGGTCACTACCAGGATTTGCGGTGGAAGCAACTCGCGGCCAAAACCGGACGCCGTACCGCCATGCCCCAGCACCAGGCGCAGGTACAGCGCCGAAATGGTGAAGGTCTTGCCGGTACCGGCGCTGGCCTCGATCAGTTGGCTGCCCCGTAGCGGGAAAGCCAGGGCCAATGGTGTCTGCCGACTCATGAACGGGCCTCCTCGCCGACCCACGAACGCCATGGGGCTTCGAGCAATGGTCGGTAGAGCGCATCGCACCAATCGGGAAATGTTTCGTCAGCCATCAAGGCTTCGAAATCAGGAAACTGTCGAGCCAACGCCGGACTTTCCCCCCGTTCGCCCTCAAACGTCTGTCCATCGCCTTCATAGGCTTTGCGAGCCGCCGCTTCGGCCTTGACCGGATCAGTCTGGCCGAGCCAGGCGAAAGCCGTCTTCACGGCGATCGGTAGCGGCTGGCGCATACCGGTCTGCCAGGCCAGCAACATGTCGCCCAGTAGCCTTTGAGCGACAGGTTCTTCAAAAGGTGCCAGTTGCAAGCTGTCATCACTGGCCACCAGTGCTGTCGTCAACGACAAGCCATTAGCGCAGGCCACAAGATGGTTGACCCAAGGCCGTATCAGCCGATGCCACTTACGGGTCTTGATGGAGCCAATACTGTTAGGTATGGCCGTGATGGCGAGGACCGCACCGTCGGAGCGCTGGTGCAAGCCACTGAGCCATCCTTCGACATTCACGCCCTGCAATTGCAGGCTGACTGGCACAGCGCTGAGCGACGGTGTCGGCCATAGCGCCAGAAGCTGTTGGTAACGCTGGAGCAGATCCGGCAGGGGTTCGATCAATTCACGCTGCATGCATTCACCGAAACCGGCCATGGGTAACAGACCACTGTTCTGCAGCCGCTGGGCATGGGCGGTGAGGGCAAGATCCGGCTGGTCCAGGCGTACCAGGGCGGCCTCGAGCAAGCTGTCACTCAGGCTGTAGCGTTGCAGCGCATCGAGCACAAAAGGTTCGTCATCGGCCAGAGGCGCTTCAATGGCCTCGAAGAACACTTTCAGCCGCTGG
Organism: Pseudomonas sp. RL_5y_Pfl2_73; assembly: GCF_963970515.1. Classification (NCBI taxonomy): domain Bacteria; kingdom Pseudomonadati; phylum Pseudomonadota; class Gammaproteobacteria; order Pseudomonadales; family Pseudomonadaceae; genus Pseudomonas; species Pseudomonas sp. RL_5y_Pfl2_73. The sequence goes on from NZ_CAXAPD010000026.1 coordinate 84,142, forward strand.
CTGAAGAAATGGCGGACGGGATTGCGCAGGAAATCCTGCAACTGACCGAGGCCCAAGGGCTCTTCCTGGACGTAGGGTTCCAGCATCTGATTTTTATCGGTGTGATCGCAAGCGTCATGGAGCATCCGCCATTCGCTGGCGTAACTGAACAGCTCGTCACCTTGATGGAAATAACGTGCGCTGAACGGTTGCAACGGATGCTCCTGGGTCAGGGCATCAAGAAGAGTCTTGCTGTCATCTGCCAACCGCCAGCCACTGGCGAGATGATCGCGCAGTTGGCCGATCAACACCGATGCCGGGCGCTCGCTGTTGTCGCGAATACTGCGACCCACCCAACTGATGTACAGCTTTTCCCGGGCAGAAAGCAGCGCTTCCAATAGCAGGTAACGGTCGTCCTCACGGCGGGAACGATCACCCGGGCGATAATCGCCGCCCATCAGGTCGAAGTCCAAGGGGGGCTGGGCGCGCGGGTAATCACCGTCATTCATCCCCAGCAGGCACACCAGCTTGAAGGGGATCGCGCGCATCGGCATCAAGGTACAGAAGTTGACTGCACCGGCCAGGAAACGCTGGGACAGTCGCCCCTGATCCAGTCCGGCCAACCACGCCTCACGCACCACCGTCAGCGGCAATTCATCGTACAGCCCCACCGACTCACAGGTTTCCAGCCAGGTTTCACGCAAGTCTTCGAGTTGGGCCAGCAAATAGTCGTCATGTTCGTTGCTTGCCTGGAAAAACAGCTGCATCAGATCTTGCAGGCGTGAACCCCATTGCTGCGGCGATGCCGGTCGGGTGAGTTCCTGATGGGCCACTTCCAGGGCATCCAGCAAAGCAACCAAGGGACCGATCAACGCCGCATCCAGGCCACCGATTTCGTCATAGGGCTCAATGCCCTCATAAGCGTTCGAACTGCCGACGGCATACCCCAGCAACATACGACGCAAACCAAAATGCCAGCTGTTCTGCTCAAGCTCCGCGGGCAGGCCCAACCCGGCACGGTGTTCGGCGCTCATCCCCCAGCGAATGCCGGCGCCTTCGATCCAGCGGTGCAGTGTCGGCAGGTCGGCCTCATCGATGCCAAAGCGTTCGCGCAACGCCGGAACATCCAGCAGATCGAGGATTTCGCTGACCGGGAAACGACTGTCTGGCAGCTTGAGCAAATGCTCGACGGCGATCAGCAGTGGATCCCGTCCACGCTGGCCCTGGTCGGTCAACGTGAAGGGAATGAACCGCGGGTCGCTCCTGTCGAGCTGACCGAACACTGCGCGAATGTGCGGTGCATAACTGTCGATGTCCGGGACCATGACGATGATATTCCGTGGGCGCAGGGTCGGATCCGCACTGAAGTGGGCGAGCAATTGGTCGTGAAGAATTTCGACTTCACGCTGAGCGCCGTGGGCCACATGAAAACGGATCGAGCCGTCTCGCTCTGTATCGACGAAAGGCCAGTGTTCCCGGGTTTCGTTCAGGGGGCGCAGTTCCAGGATGTCGTCCTGCAACTGGCTGAGAAGGGTCGTGGGGCTTCCATCAGTGAACAGGTCAATTCGCCCATCGCGAAATACCGTGCGATAGCTGTTGGGGTCATCGTAGCTGTCGAGCAAGTTAATGTAGTCGCGCCCTTGCTTGCCCCAGGCGGCCAATAACGGATGGGCATGTTGATGCAAAGTTTGCGGATCGAGGACGACGGGCATGCCGGCCTTGCGTGCCTGGCGCTTGTATTGGTGACGCAACAAGTCCTTGTCGGCGACGATGTCCGCCCAATGATGACGACACGGGTTATGCACACAGAGCAGAACCTGGCTGAACCGGGAAAGGCCGGCGAGCGCCTCGAGGACTTGGGCAGGCAAAGACGAAATACCAAACACGATGACCCGTGCGGGCAGGCCTTTCGGAGCGACTTCCAGGCTGTTGATACGTTCGATGTAACGCTGATGAACGCCTGCACGGCTTTGCGCCATGCCCTGCTCTCCCACGTCCAGCAACAAGGCGCGCCACAGTTCCGCTTGCCAGCAATTTGCCGGCGCGAGCGGCTTGGTTTCGCCTCGGACAGTTCTTGTCTGGTGTCGACCTTCAGCCCAATCCTCAAGCCAGTCAGCCCGGTACACCTGGTACTGATCGAACAGATCGGCAAGACGTTCGGACAGCTGATAGCGTTTGCGCAAGTCGGTGTCTTGGGTAAGGAATCGTCGCAGAGGTTCGAAATGAGGCTGCTCGATCAACTGCGGCAGTAGACGCATCAGGCGCCAGGTTAACGGAGCCTTATCCAGCAGGGATTTGGCCGGAATTTCGTCGCGTCCCAAGACCGCTCGATAAAGTTGCCACATGAAACTGCCCGGCAGTTGCACATCAATGGCAGCCGCAATACCGCAGCCGCCGGAATCATCGTCTTCCGGGTCTTCAGCCAGCGCAAGCTTGAGCCATTGGGCAATGCCGTTGCTTTGTACCAGCGCGATTTCATTTTCAAGGGGAGCCAGCGGATAGCGCCGCATCAAGCTGATCACCAGGCTGCGCAATTCATCAAGGCGATTCCCGTGAACCACCATGAACGCAGGGCTAAGGGACGTTGCGTCCGGCATGAAAGGCATCCTTGAAAATGCAAAAGCTAGGGGCAGAACCTTATCACTGTCGGGGGGTTGTGACAGCTGGGAGCTGTCCGCGCTTGTCGTAAGAACTTTCCTGCGGGCAAAAACAAAACCCCTACCTGCGTCAGCAGATAGGGGTTTTGGAATTTAATCTTGACGATGACCTACTCTCACATGGGGAAACCCCACACTACCATCGGCGATGCATCGTTTCA
>NZ_CAXAPD010000027.1:0-80064 GCF_963970515.1 Pseudomonas sp. RL_5y_Pfl2_73
CACTGCTCTATCCGCTCCTTCCGGACTTCGATGACCTGAAGCCCAACACTTTCGAAACCTACTTAACTCATTGAATCTCAAGGAGTTTTCCGTTTCGACTGCGCCGGAAGTGGGGCGAATTATAGACTTCCAGAATCTGCCGTCAATCATTAATTCCGCTTTTCTATCAATAAGTTGCGCAACACTGGCAAATCCACTGCTTTCGCCCTTAAGAACCACCTCTCTCTATATAGAAGAGGGAACTCAAAGAACCCCCGCTTCTCTGAAGGCCGTCACCGCCGCTTCGTCCAGCCCCAATACTCGCTGCAGCACCTCCAGCGTATGCTCCCCTAATAAAGGGGGTGCATTGCGATATTCAACTGGCGTCTCGGAGAGTCGAATCGGGCTGGCCACCTGCGGCACGCTACCAGCCAATACGTGAGGCAATTGCATTGCCAATCCGCGCGCCTGCACCTGAGGATCGGCAAACACCTGGGCAAGGTCGTTGATTGGCCCACACGGCACACCCGCCAGCTCCAACTGAGCCACCCACTCGGCGGTGGTCTTGAACACCGTCGCCTGACGGATCAATGGAATCAACACCGCCCGATTCGCCACTCGCAGCTTGTTTGTGGCAAAACGCGGGTCGTCAGCCCACTGCGGTTGACCGGCAACCTCAGCGAACCTCCGGAACTGGCCGTCATTACCCACCGTAAGGATGAAATCGCCATCAGCCGTAGGAAAATCCTGATAAGGCACGATGTTCGGATGAGCATTACCCAACCGCTTCGGCGCATTACCTGTGGTCAGGTAATTCATCGCCTGATTGGCCAGGCAAGCCACTTGGACATCCAGCAAGGCCATATCGATGTGCTGCCCGCCACCGGCATGATCACGATGCGCCAGCGCCGCCAAAATAGCAGCAGTCGAATACAGCCCCGTGAGGACATCCGTCAGCGCGACCCCAACCTTCACCGGCCCCGCCCCCTCATCACCCTCAGGGCGGCCAGTCAGGCTCATCAAGCCTCCCAACCCCTGAATCATGAAGTCATACCCAGCGCGCTTGGCATAAGGGCCTGTCTGGCCAAATCCGGTGATTGAGCAATAGATCAATTGCGGATTGATCGCCTTTAGCGACGCGTAGTCCAGACCATAAGCCGCCAGCCCGCCAACCTTGAAGTTTTCGATCAGGATATCGGACTTGGCCGCCAGCTCTCGCACCAACCGTTGCCCCTCTGGACGCGTGAAATCGATGGTCACCGACTGCTTATTGCGATTGGCCGACAGATAGTAAGCAGCCTCGGTCGTGTTCTCACCTCGGGCATCCTTCAGGAAAGGCGGCCCCCAGGCGCGCGTGTCGTCACCATTGCCGGGGCGCTCGACCTTGATGACATCAGCCCCCAGGTCCGCCAGGATCTGCCCGGCCCACGGCCCGGCCAGGACCCTCGATAAATCCAATACCCGCAGATGCGAAAGCGCGCCCATGAACGTTCCCCTATTAATAGAACGCCTGGATACCGGTTTGCGCACGCCCCAGGATCAGCGCATGAACGTCATGCGTGCCTTCGTAGGTGTTTACGACCTCCAGGTTCACGAGATGACGAGCAATGCCGAACTCATCGGAAATACCGTTGCCGCCCAGCATGTCCCTCGCCATACGGGCAATATCCAGGGATTTGCCGCAGGAGTTGCGCTTCATGATCGAGGTGATCTCGACCGCCGCCGTGCCTTCATCTTTCATACGCCCCAGACGCAGGCATCCCTGCAGGGCCAGCGTGATTTCGGTCTGCATATCGGCGAGCTTCTTCTGGATCAACTGATTGGCTGCCAGCGGACGCCCAAACTGCTGGCGGTCCAGCGTGTACTGGCGAGCGGTATGCCAGCAGAACTCAGCGGCTCCCAAGGCCCCCCAGGAGATGCCATAACGCGCCGAGTTCAAGCAAGTAAAGGGGCCTTTCAGACCACGGACATCCGGAAAGATGTTCTCTTCCGGAACGAATACGTTGTCCATCACGATTTCGCCAGTGATCGAGGCACGCAGCCCGACCTTGCCGTGAATGGCCGGCGCACTCAGCCCCTTCCAGCCTTTCTCGAGGACGAAGCCGCGGATATCGCCGGCGTCGTCTTTACCCCAGACGACAAAGACGTCTGCGATCGGACTGTTAGTGATCCACATTTTGCTACCCGTCAGGCTGTAGCCACCGTCCACCTTGCGCGCCCGAGTAATCATCGCGCCCGGGTCGGAACCATGGTTCGGCTCGGTCAGACCAAAGCAGCCGATCCATTCACCAGACGCCAGCTTTGGCAGATACTTCTGTTTTTGTGCCTCAGTCCCGAACTCATTGATCGGGACCATGACCAGCGAGGACTGCACGCTCATCATTGAGCGATAACCGGAATCGACGCGCTCGACCTCACGAGCGATCAGGCCATAGCTGACGTAATTCAGCCCACTGCCGCCGTACTGTTCAGGAATGGTTGCCCCCAGCAGGCCGACTTCACCCATCTCGCGGAAAATCGCCGGATCGGTCTTCTCATGACGGAACGCTTCCAGCACCCGCGGCGCGAGTTTCTGCTGGGCGAACTGCTCAGCAGTGTCGCGGATCATGCGCTCTTCTTCGGTGAGCTGCTGATCCAGCAACAATGGATCGATCCAGTTGAAGCTCGCTTTACCGGCCATGAAAGAGTCCTCGCCAATTAAATGGAAATCGTGGATTGATCCTAGGCGCGCTTTCCTACAAGGGCAAACGAGGATTACGCACTATCTTGTGCTAATTTCTCACTCCGTAATCGCCGTAAACCCCGTTTATGCCGACATTGTGTGAGGCTGCGTACATGCGCCGTAAAATCCCCAGCACCACCGCCCTGATCAGTTTCGAGGCCGCTGCACGTCATGAGAGCTTCACCAAGGCGGCGCATGAGCTTTCTCTTACGCAAGGTGCTATCTGTCGACAGATCGCCAGCCTGGAAGACTTCCTCAGCGTGGAGCTTTTCAGACGCTCACGCCGAGGCGTCAAACTGACCGAAGCCGGCCTTTCCTACAGCCGTCGAGTTGCCACCCAACTGGATGCCGTCGAGCGCGACGCTCTTTCAGTGATGGGGCACACCGGTGCGAACGTGATCGAACTGGCCGTGGTTCCAACCTTCGGCACTCAATGGCTGCTACCACGCCTCAAGGATTTTCAGCAGCAGCATCCGGAAGTCACCGTCAACCTGACCAACCGCACACGGCCCTTTCTCTTTGCGGACACAGAGTTTGATGCCGCCATCTATTTTGGCGATGCGGACTGGTCCGGTACCGAATCCCACAAATTGATGGGCGAAAATCCGATGCCGGTATGCAGCCCTACCTTACTGGGAGACCGGACGAGCCTGACACCAGAAGCCATCGCCGAATTGCCCTTGCTCCAGCAGACCACTCGCCCGTATGCGTGGCGCCAGTGGTTCAACGCCCAGAACCTGAACATTGCACGAGACCTGACAGGTCCGCGTTATGAACTATTCTCCATGCTTGCCCAGGCAGCCATGCACGACATGGGCATTGCGCTGATTCCGCCCTTCTTGATTCAGCGCGAGCTGGCAGAGAAACGACTGGTCGTGGCCAACCGTAGCGCGCTATCGAGCGTCAAGGCCTACTACCTGATGATTCCGGAACGAAAGGTTGAATCCGCCTCTCTTCGGGCTTTTCGCGATTGGCTCGTGAACCAGGCAACTAACTATCTCCTTGATTAACAAGGAAAAGCCTAAAACTGCCTTAGGTAGTCAACTAAAATAAGTCGCTACAGATATAAGTTTATGTCGCATCCAGTCATTCTGTTATGAAGGCCGTACAGTAGTCTCCAAAGCGTTTAAATACATGGCTTTGAGCCATATTGCGCAGCGCATCAGAGCCTATTCATCTGGCCCATGGGAAAAATTGTCAATTTGAACCTGAATCCTTGGAAAGCACGGCCTACAAGGGATGCCGATCGATAATTGCGACATTCGGTCACAGGGTGACTTGTAGTTAATTTTCCGTCACCCGTCATAATCCCTTGAAGGGCTGAATTTTCGCCTGCAAAATGCCGCGCCCCGCCTGGTTTGGCGGGATCGTGCTGATCGGCCGCCCCAGCCGCACCATCCGAAGTGCCTGGGTTTACTCAATAAGATCACGCAGGAGATTTGACGTGCACATTGGTGTTCCCCTCGAAACCCAAACGGGTGAAACACGGGTTGCTGCTACCCCGGAAACCATCAAGAAGCTGATCGGCCAAGGCCATAAAGTCACTGTTCAAAGCGGCGCCGGTATCAAGGCCAGCGTCATCGACAGTGCCTATGAGGCGGCGGGCGCAACCATTGGCAGTGCCAGTGATGCATTCGGGGCCGAGCTGATTCTCAAAGTGATCGCCCCGAGCGATACCGAACTGACGCTGATCAAGCACGGTACGGTGCTGGTGGGCATGCTCAACCCGTTCAACAACGAAACCATTGCCAAGATGGCCGAGTGCGGCATTACCGCGTTCGCCCTCGAAGCGGCGCCGCGCACCTCGCGGGCGCAGAGTCTCGATGTGTTGTCGTCGCAGGCGAACATTGCCGGCTATAAAGCTGTGTTGCTGGCCGCTCACCATTACCCACGCTTCATGCCGATGCTGATGACCGCCGCAGGCACCGTAAAAGCGGCGCGCGTGCTGATTCTCGGCGCGGGTGTGGCAGGCTTGCAGGCCATCGCAACGGCCAAGCGCCTGGGAGCGGTGATCGAGGCCTCGGATGTGCGTCCGGCGGTCAAGGAACAAATCGAGTCCCTCGGCGCCAAGTTCGTCGACGTGCCTTACGAAACCGACGAAGAGCGTGAATGCGCCGTCGGCGTCGGCGGTTACGCCCGGCCGATGCCGGCCAGCTGGATGCAGCGCCAGGCCCAAGCGGTGCACGAGCGCGCCAAGCAGGCTGACATCGTCATCACCACCGCATTGATTCCGGGCCGCAAGGCACCAACGCTGCTGAGCGCCGAAACCGTCGCGCAGATGAAACCCGGCTCGGTGGTCATCGACCTCGCGGCAGCCCAGGGCGGTAACTGCCCGCTGACCGTGGCCGATCAGGTGGTGATCGAAAATGGCGTGACCATTTGCGGTCCGACCAACCTTGCCGGTGAAGTCGCGGCCGATGCTTCGGCGCTGTACGCCCGTAACCTGCTGGACTTCCTGAAGCTGGTCTTCACCAAGGAAGGTCAGTTCGACGTGAACCTGGAAGACGACATCGTCGCCGCGTGCCTGATGTGCCGCGACGGCCAGGTCATCCGCAAAAACGCCTAAGCAGGGATTCAGACAATGGAAGAGCTTATCTCCCCCGGTATCTACAACCTGATCATCTTCGTGCTGGCGATTTATGTCGGTTACCACGTGGTCTGGAACGTAACACCCGCGCTGCACACACCACTGATGGCCGTGACCAACGCCATTTCGGCCATCGTGATCGTCGGCGCCATGCTTGCCGCCGCGCTGACCGTGACCCCGTTGGGCAAGACCATGGGCACCCTCGCCGTGGCCCTCGCCGCAGTGAACGTATTCGGTGGCTTCCTGGTGACGCGCCGTATGCTTGAGATGTTCAAGAAAAAAGCCCCGAAAGCCGTAAAAGAAGAGGCGCCCAAGTAATGAGCATGAACCTGGTAACGACGCTCTACCTGATCGCGTCCGTCTGCTTTATCCAGGCCCTCAAAGGCCTGTCTCATCCCACCACCTCACGCCGAGGCAACCTGTTCGGCATGCTCGGCATGGCGCTGGCGGTGCTCACTACCGTGGGCCTGATCTATAAGCTCGGTGCTGAGCTGGCCACTGCCGGCATTGGCTACGTCATCGTCGGCTTGCTGGTCGGCGGCACCGCCGGCTCAATCATGGCCAAGCGCGTCGAGATGACCAAGATGCCGGAGCTCGTGGCGTTCATGCACAGCATGATCGGCCTGGCGGCAGTGTTCATTGCCATCGCGGCGGTCGTCGAGCCTCAGTCCCTGGGCATCGTCAAACAGCTCGGTGACTCGATTCCGGCCGGCAACCGCCTGGAACTGTTCCTCGGCGCCGCCATTGGCGCGATCACCTTCTCCGGTTCGGTAATTGCGTTCGGCAAGCTCTCGGGCAAATACAAGTTCCGCCTGTTCCAGGGCGCACCGGTACAGTTTGGCGGCCAGCACAAGCTCAACCTGATCCTGGGCCTGGCAACGCTGGGCCTGGGCCTGACCTTCATGTTCACCGGCAACCTCGGCGCGTTCGCCTTGATGCTGGCCCTGGCCTTTGTCCTGGGCGTGCTGATCATCATCCCGATCGGCGGCGCGGACATGCCCGTGGTGGTCTCGATGCTCAACAGTTATTCCGGTTGGGCCGCGGCGGGTATTGGCTTCTCGCTGAATAACTCGATGCTGATCATTGCCGGTTCGTTGGTAGGTTCGAGCGGTGCGATCCTGTCGTACATCATGTGCAAGGCGATGAACCGCTCGTTCTTCAACGTATTGCTCGGCGGTTTCGGCAACACAGCAGATGCTGCCGGCCCGGCAGGCTCCACAGAAGCCCGCCCAGTGAAATCTGGCTCGGCTGACGACGCGACCTTCCTGCTGACCAACGCCGACACGGTGATCATCGTGCCAGGCTATGGCCTGGCGGTGGCACGGGCGCAGCACGCGCTCAAAGAGCTGACCGAGAAGCTGACCCACCACGGCGTGACCGTCAAATACGCGATCCACCCAGTGGCCGGTCGCATGCCCGGGCATATGAACGTCCTGCTGGCCGAGGCCGAAGTGCCTTACGACCAGGTGTTCGAGATGGAAGACATCAACTCCGAGTTCGGCCAGGCCGACGTGGTGCTGGTACTGGGCGCCAACGACGTGGTCAACCCGGCGGCGAAGAACGATCCGAAGTCGCCGATTGCCGGCATGCCGATCCTCGAAGCCTTCAAAGCCAAGACCATCATCGTCAACAAGCGCTCGATGGCCAGCGGTTATGCCGGCCTGGACAACGAACTGTTCTACCTGGACAAGACCATGATGGTGTTCGGTGACGCCAAGAAGGTCATCGAAGACATGGTCAAAGCGGTGGAATAGCGCTCACGGCTTCACCATAAACGCCCCGACTTGTCGGGGCGTTTTGATTTGTATCAAGGCCGAACGTTACCGATCCGGTAATAATGTTTTGCCTGAAACACTCGTAATAGAGGCCTTAAATGCGACCTTTGTAGCGGGTCGGGCACAGCGCGAATTCACTAGACTGCGCATCTTGCTTTCCAGCCCGAGATAACAACCTATGTACCGTGATCGCATCCGCTTGCCTTCGTTATTGGATAAAGTGATGAGTGCTGCCGAAGCAGCCTTGTTGATTCAGGACGGCATGACCGTCGGCATGAGCGGTTTTACCCGCGCCGGAGAAGCGAAAGCAGTGCCCCACGCCCTGGCTGAGCGCGCCAAGGTCACTCCGCTGAAAATCAGCCTGATGACGGGTGCGAGCCTGGGCAACGACCTCGACAAGGAACTCACTGAGGCCGGCGTGCTGGCGCGACGCATGCCATTCCAGGTCGACAGCACATTGCGCAAGGCGATCAACGCAGGCGAGGTGATGTTCATCGACCAACATCTCTCGGAGACCGTCGAACAACTGCGCAACGGCCAGCTCAAGCTGCCCGATATTGCTGTGATCGAAGCGGTGGCCATCACCGAACAAGGGCATATCGTACCGACCACATCGGTGGGTAACTCGGCCAGTTTCGCCATCTTCGCCCGGCAAGTGATCATCGAGATCAATATGGCCCACAACCCGAACCTGGAAGGGCTGCACGACATCTACATCCCGACCTATCGTCCGACCCGCACCCCAATCCCCCTGGTGAAAGTCGACGACCGTATTGGCAGTCCCGCTATCCCGATACCACCGGAAAAAATTGCCGCCATTGTCATCACCAACCAAGGGGACTCGCCTTCGACCGTCGCGCCTCCGGACAGCGACACCCAGGCCATCGCCGATCACCTGATCGACTTCTTCAAGCAGGAAGTTGCGGCCGGGCGCATGACCAACAAGCTCGGGCCGTTGCAGGCCGGGATCGGCAACATCGCCAACGCTGTGATGTGCGGGTTGATCGATTCCCCGTTCGAAGACCTGACCATGTATTCCGAGGTCCTGCAGGACTCGACATTTGACTTGATCGACGCTGGCAAGCTGAGCTTCGCCTCCGGCAGCTCTATCACGCTGTCGAGTCGACGCAACGCCGAAGTATTCGGAAATCTGGAAAGATATAAGGACAAACTGGTCCTGCGCCCACAGGAGATCTCCAACCATCCCGAGGTCGTGCGCCGCCTAGGCATCATCGGTATCAACACCGCGCTGGAATTCGACCTGTACGGCAACGTCAACTCCACCCACATCTGCGGCACTCGGATGATGAATGGCATCGGCGGTTCGGGGGATTTCGCCCGCAACGCCCACTTGGCGATTTTCGTCACCAAGTCGATTGCCAAGGGCGGTGCCATTTCCAGTGTCGTACCGATGGTCAGCCACGTGGACCATACCGAGCACGATGTCGACATCCTGGTGACCGAGATCGGCCTGGCCGACCTCCGGGGCCTGGCACCAAGGGAGCGGGCACGAGTGGTCATCGACAACTGCGTGCACCCGTCCTACCGCCAAGCGTTGAATGAATATTTCGAAGCAGCGTGCGCCCTGGGTGGGCATACCCCGCATATCCTGCGCGATGCACTGAGTTGGCACCTGAACCTCGAAGAAACCGGGCGCATGTTGGCCGTCTGATACCGCTGGATCCCCCCTATTGCAAATACAGTTTTGAGCGAAGCCTGTCGCTAGCGCCAAGTCTGACAAAAACTGTACTGCTGTACCGGTGTTTTCTTACAGTCTTTTCCCACAAAACATCAGCCAACCACCTATAACGCACCAATATCGCGCAGACAGGTACAGTTGCCTCAATATTGACCAGTACACTGCTCTTTAACAGTTAACTGGTCTCTCACAATACAGGTGAACTGTATCTAGAGAGACTGGCCAAACGAGAGGATCATGGGCACCAGTTAAACCACTACCTAATCCCGCCACAAGCGGAAGGATGTCAACCATGGAACGTACACTCAGTTCCGAGCTGTTTTTCGAAGACAAAGCTGAAAAAAACCAGGCTTCCCTGCCTCTTCGCGTTATCGCTAACCTGATGTTGTGGCAGCGCCGCATCACCAGCCGTCACCAACTGGCTCGTCTGGATTCGCGCCTGCTGGCTGACGCCGGTATCAGCGAAGCACAACGTTACGAAGAGCTGAGCAAGCCGTTCTGGCGCTAACTCAGCGTCGCTGGCCCTGACCCACCGGGTCCACCGCCAGCACCGAATTGAACAAACAAGACCCGTCGCGGGAAACCGCGACGGGTCTTGTCGTTTCCGCGCCTGTTTTTTGGAAGACCGGAGATAAAACAGTTCAGGGTAAAATAAAAACATACCAGTACAGTTAATCTTGAGCCGTAGCGCTCAATGCGTGCATCATGCTGCCGATGATTGCCGCAAAGGGCTGTCACCCAACGCGTTCTATCCTAATATCAATGCGAACGTGGCGAAGCGAGTCGAGCATGCGTCTCCTCTTCCAGCTACACGCACTGGCATCACCTCATCCTTCAAGGAGTTTCCTCATGATTCGTCTTCGCCTGCTCAGCACAGTTGCCCTGCTGGCCGTAGCCGCCCACTCCAACGCCAGCAGCTTTGTCGTTACCACTGACTCGATCGTCGGCGCACTCAAGGCCACGTCCGACGTGACTTCCGATGCAACCTCATCACTGCGGGACAACAAGATCGTTCAAGCCGCCCGTGATGACGCCGCCAGCTTCGTGGCCAGCGAGGGCGCCATCCGGGGTGTGAAACTGGAGAGTGCCCTGGATTACATCCGCCAGCAGGCACCACAGCTCAACGCCACCGATGCACAGCTGGCCCAAGCTATCCTGGTGATCTGATGCAACATGAAACATCGGGCGCCAAATGGTGTTCCGATGTTTCAACACTGGCTCTGGCCCGCAGGTTTGCGCTAGCCTTCAGACTCGCCATCAACCATCGAGTCCCATGCGCTCTTACTCAGATCTGTTCTTAGCGTCTTTCTTTGTAGTTTTTTGCTGGTCAGTCCCAGCCCATGCTTTCGATGTGTCCACCCAGCAAGTGGTGGTCAGTGGCTATGCCACGAGCATGGTGACCTCCGCGCCCTTCGACCATAAGCTGATCGTCGCCGCTCACGATGACGCTGCAGCCTTCATCGCCAGCGACGGGCAGTTGCGAGGTGCACAACTGGAATCGGCCCTGGATTACCTGCGCCGGACCCAGCCAAAACTTCACGTCAGCGACCTTGAACTGGCACAGGCAATTCTCGTCCAATAGTTATCCCTATTTCTCCGGAGTCGTTCCATGCGTAGCCCGCTGATTGCTGCCGCCCTAGGCCTGCTGGTGTTGGCCGATGTGGCCCAGGCACACACCCTGGTAGCCACCAGTAACATCATCGTTCGCGCTTCCCAGCGCACGATTGATTTCACCTCCGACACCACCACCTCCATCCGTGATTCAAAAATCGTCCGCGAAGCCCACGACGACGCGGCCAGTTTTGTCGCTAGCAATGGTGAAATTCGTGGCGCTCATCTCGAGGCCGCCTTCGACACCTTGCGCACCCGCGTGCCGGAAGCCCGCGACGCCAGTGACCAGGTTCTCGCCGAAGCCATCCTCGCATTGTGAGGCGGTTCGCCGCCTGGCTGGCGGCCGGGGTCTTGCTGCTCACGGGCAGCATGGCCCATGCCGGCCTGCAATTGCACCTCAATGTCGAAGGACTGAGCCCGGCGCAACAGCAGGCCAGCCAAGCGCTGCTCGATGAAGCCATGCAGACGCTGCCACCGCGCTTCATCGAGCGGCTGGACCGACGCATCGATGTCGGCTGGACCGACCAGATGCCCGCCAACGCCTACGGGCAGGCCTCGCTGGTGTCGCAACTGGACCTCAATAGCAACCTGCTCGACAGCCTTGTCGACGGCAGCGCCGCGACGCAAAAGACCCATCGCCCCCACGGCACCGTACGGCGGGAAATGCTCGCCACCGTCCTGCACGAACTGACCCACATTTATGACCGCTCACGCCTATGGCCAGATGCCGAGCGTACGCTGATCCAGCGTTGCACTCGACACAACAGCAGCGTCGGGCTGATCGGTCTTCCCGATGAATGCCGGGGCCAGAACGACCGCCGTTTCACCCTCAGTGATGATCCGCGCTTACTGGACCTCGCCGGCTGGCCGCAATACGTCGGCCGGCGCGGTGAGCGGGAACAGCACAACCGCCAAGTTGCCCGCAGCCCGGATCTCTATGAAACGAGCAGCCCCAAGGAGTTCGTCGCGGTCAACATGGAGTACTTTCTCCTGGACCCGAGCTACGCCTGCCGACGCCCCGCCCTGTATCGCTATTACCAGGAACACTTCGGTTGGGCACCCGCCGTCAAGGACACCTGCGCCAAATCGTTCGCGTTCCTCAACGCCGGAAACGACTTCGCCAAGACGCCACTGGGCAAGGTCGATCCAGAGCGGGTCTATGCCATTGATTACCTGCTGGCCGAAGCCAATCAGAACTGGGTGAGCCGCTGGGGCCACAGCATGCTCCGGCTGGTGATCTGTGCACCGAGTCGCCCACGTGGCCCGAACTGCCGACTGGATCTGGACCAACACCTGGTGCTGTCATACCGCGCCTTCGTGGGCGATGTGCAGCTATCGAGTTGGGATGGGCTGGTAGGCAAATATCCGTCGCGCCTGTTCGTCTTGCCGTTGGCGCAGGTGATCGATGAATACACCAAGACCGAACTGCGCAGCCTGGCATCGGTGCCGCTGAACCTGTCGCGCACTGAGATCGAGGAGACGGTCGAACACGCCGCCGAAATGCATTGGAGTTACGACGGCAACTATTACTTCCTGTCCAATAACTGCGCAGTGGAAAGCTTGAAGCTGCTGCGCAGCGGCAGCAATAACGAACAGCTCAAGGGCCTGGACAGCATCCTGCCCAACGGTTTGTTGGAAGTCCTCAAGGGCCGGGGACTGGCGGACACCAGCGTGCTGGATGATCCCAAGGAAGCTTTGCGCCTGGGCTACCGCTTCGACTCATTCCGCGAGCGGTACCAGGCCATGTTCGATGTGCTGAAGAAGTATCTGCCGATCAAGCAGCAAACGGTGGAAGACTGGCTGGCCCTGAACGCCGCCGAACGCCGCGTCTGGTTCGAACGGGCCAACCTGCGCACCAGCGCGGCGCTGTTGCTGCTGGAACAGGCCAGTTATCGTCGGCAACTGTTGTTGGCGCAGGATGAAGTCAAACAGCGTTACCTCGGAGCCCGTGAATTGCAGAATGGCGGCATGGAAAAGGCTAACGCGACGTTGCAGCAGATCCTTGCCAACAGCGGTTTCCTGAGCCGTCCGGCCGAACTGCTGGGCAGCAGCGGCTACGGCTTGCCGCAACCCAGTGAGTGGCAACGCCTGGAATCGCAAAGCAGCTTGCGTCAGAAACAGCTTCAAACGCTGACAGGCGACCTGGACAAGGAAGTCAGGGCTTTGCTTGAGCCGAGTCGCGCCGCTGAAATTGCTGCGAGCGAGGCCAATGTGAAAGCGATCGGCGAACATTTACGCAAGCTGCACAAGGCCGGGGGCGGGTTGGAATTGCCCTGACGAGCACGCCCTCAAGCGCAGCGCCTGGAATCACGCATGAAGCAATAAAAAAGGGGTTCAGAACCACGTTCTGACCCCCTTTTTACGTGCCGCCAGTCAAATCAACAATCAGCTGACACGCGCCTTGCGCACACCATCAGCCAGGGCGGCACACAAGCTCAACACGCCATCAATCGCCTGCTCCGAGGTATCGGCATTGGCGATATGGTCAATCAGCGCCGAGCCAACCACTACCCCATCAGCCAATCGTGCGATGGCCGCAGCCTGCTCCGGCGTACGAATTCCGAAACCAATGCTGATTGGCAAATCGGTGTGGCGACGCAAGCGCGCCACGGCTTCTTCCACGTGCTCCAGCGTCGCGGCACCGGCACCGGTCACACCCGCCACCGACACGTAATATACAAAGCCCGAACTGCCATCGAGCACCGTTGGCAAACGCACGTCGTCGGTGGTTGGCGTGGTCAGGCGGATGAAGTCCAGGCCCGCTGCCTGGGCCGGTTCGCACAGCTCGCTGTTGTGCTCGGGCGGCATGTCTACAACGATCAGACCATCCACGCCAGAGTCCAGCGCCTCGCCAATGAAACGTTGTACGCCATAACGGTGGATCGGGTTGAAGTACCCCATCAGCACCAGCGGTGTCTCGCCGTTTTCTTTGCGGAACTCACGAACCATCTGCAGGGTTTTCGCCAGGTTCTGCTGGGCGCCCAAGGCACGAATATTCGCCAACTGGATCGCCGGGCCGTCGGCCATCGGGTCGGTGAACGGCATGCCCAGCTCGATCACATCGGCACCGGCCGCGGGCAGGCCCTTGAGGATTGCCAAAGAGGTGTCGTAGTCCGGGTCGCCAGCCGTGACAAAAGTCACCAGCGCAGCGCGGTTCTGTTCCTTGAGTTCGGCAAAGCGGATTTGCAGGCGGCTCATCAGTGTTTCTCCTGCTGGGACTGTTCCATGTGGTGCATCACGGTTTGCATGTCTTTGTCGCCACGACCGGACAGGTTGACCACCATCAAGTGATCTTTCGGCAGGTTGGGTGCGCGTTTGAACACTTCCGCCAGGGCATGGGCACTTTCCAATGCAGGAATGATCCCTTCCAGTCGGCAGCATTTGTGAAAGGCTTCCAGGGCTTCGGCGTCGGTCACCGAGGTGTACTGGACGCGGCCAATGTCGTGCAACCAGGCGTGTTCCGGACCGATGCCGGGGTAGTCGAGACCCGCGGAAATCGAATGAGCGTCGATGATCTGACCGTCGTCGTCCTGCAACAGGAAGGTGCGGTTGCCGTGCAGTACACCGGGAACGCCGCCGTTCAGGCTCGCCGCATGCTTACCGGTCTCGATGCCATAACCGGCGGCTTCGACGCCGATGATCTCGACACTCTTGTCGTCCAGGAACGGGTGGAACAGACCCATGGCGTTGGAGCCGCCGCCGATGCACGCCACCAGGCTATCCGGCAGGCGACCTTCCTGGGCTTGCAACTGCTCGCGGGTTTCCTTGCCGATCACGGCCTGGAAGTCACGCACCATCGCCGGATACGGATGCGGGCCAGCCACCGTACCGATCAGGTAGAACGTGCTGTCAACGTTGGTGACCCAGTCACGCAGGGCCTCGTTCATTGCATCCTTCAGCGTACCGGTACCGGCGACCACCGGGATCACTTCAGCGCCCAGCAGCTTCATGCGGAACACGTTGGCCTGCTGGCGCTCGATGTCGGTGGTGCCCATGTAGATCACGCACTCGAGGCCAAAACGTGCGGCGACAGTGGCGGTGGCCACACCGTGCATGCCGGCGCCGGTCTCGGCGATGATGCGTTTCTTGCCCATGCGTCGCGCCAGCAGGATCTGGCCGATGCAGTTGTTGATCTTGTGCGCGCCGGTGTGGTTCAGCTCTTCACGCTTGAGATAGATCTTGGCGCCGCCGCAGTATTCGGTCAGGCGCTCGGCGAAGTAGAGCGGGCTCGGACGACCGACGTAATCGCGCTGGAAGTAGGCCAATTCTTCGAGGAACGCCGGATCTTCCTTCGCCACTTCGTATTCGCGGGCCAGATCGAGGATCAGCGGCATCAGGGTTTCGGCCACATAGCGGCCACCGAAGGCACCGAACAGGCCGTTGGCATCGGGACCGCTGCGCAGGTTGAAAGGGGTCGTAGACTGGGTCATCGGGCGCTCCAAGCAAATGCATTGAAAGACAATGAGGTTCACTCTACCCCTGACATCCCCGGCTGAAAACCGATAAGATCGCCACAACCTGTCAGAAAAACTCACAAATAACATGAGCCACGACCTTCCCCCCCTCAATGCCTTGCGCGCCTTCGAGGCCACCGCCCGCCTGAACAGCGTAAGCCAGGCGGCCGAACAGCTGCACGTCACCCATGGCGCTGTAAGTCGACAGCTGAAGGTGCTGGAAGAGCATTTAGGTGTCAGTCTGTTCGCCAAGGATGGGCGCGGCCTGAAACTCACAGATGCCGGCATGCGCCTGCGCGATGTCAGCGCCGATGCGTTCGAGCGACTGCGTGGTGTTTGTGCAGAGCTGACGCAAAGTACGGCCGATGCCCCGTTTGTCCTGGGCTGCTCGGGAAGTTTGCTGGCACGCTGGTTTATTCCCCGCCTGGGCAGGCTCAATGCCGACCTGCCCGATTTGCGCCTGCATCTGTCCGCTGGCGAGGGCGATCTGGACCCCAGGCGACCAGGACTGGACGCCTTGCTGGTATTCGCCGAACCTCCCTGGCCGGCCGACATGCAGGTGTATGAGCTGGTGAGCGAGCGGATCGGCGCCGTGATGAGCCCGCACTACGCCGGATTCGCCCGTTTGCAGGCCGCACCGGCCAGCGCGCTGCTGCACGAGTCGTTGCTGCACACCACCTCCCGCCCACAGGCCTGGCCGACCTGGGCACAGCAAAATGACCTTGATCCCGGGGCATTGAAGCTCGGGCAAGGATTCGAGCATCTGTATTATTTGCTGGAGGCCGCCGTAGCGGGGCTCGGCGTGGCGATCGCGCCCGAGCCGCTGGTGGCCGAGGACGTGCGCGCCGGTCGTCTGGTCGCGCCGTGGGGTTTCGATGAAACGGCGGCGCGACTGGCGTTGTGGCTACCCAAGCGCGCCGCAGATGGACGCGCTCGGCAATTGGCCCAGTGGCTCAGGCACGAGCTGAGCCAACCGACTCAGTCTGCGCGTTTGCACAGCAAATAAGCAGCCAGCAAACCAAGCGCACCGACCGCGACACCCGCTGTGGTCCATGGATGCTCCTGCGCATAGTCGCGTGTGGCGATCCCGGTTTCACGGGTTTTCACCTTGACCTCTTCATACGCGTCGCTGAGCAGATGGCGAGAATGTTTCAGGGCGTTCTCGGCATTGGCCTTGAGCGACTTGAGGGTCTTACGCGACTCGTCCGAAGCATCGTCCTTCAGGCTCTCCAACGACTTAAGCAGACTCTCGATCTCCGCTTCCATGCTTTGCAACGAGGCTTTACGTAACGAATTGCTGGCCATGGTGGCTCTCTCCTGCAGTGGTTGAGTGGCGTGTGTGAATTGGGACTGCGCGCGTTTCTGAAAGTGCAGTAAATCTGAACTTCAGCGCGCAAACGGCGACACACGTATGACGAAAAATCGCTGCTAGGCTGTTAAACACAACCAAGGAGAACCTCATGAGTGATCATCACACCTACAAAAAAGTCGAGCTGGTCGGCTCGTCTCCCACCAGCATTGAAGACGCCATCAACAACGCCTTGGCCGAGGCCAGCAAAAGCCTCAAGCACCTGGAGTGGTTCGAAGTCACGGAAACCCGTGGACATATCGAAAACGGCCGGGCCGCGCACTTTCAGGTCACCCTCAAAGTCGGGTTCCGGATTGTAAATAGCTGAGGAACGATGAACTTGCACGCTGGCGGAGTGCCATAGGAGATGGCGATGCGCTATGGCATGCGCATTCTATTTTTTCCATTACCTGCCCTATTTGATCCGACCAAGGAGTGCGAGCGATGAACAAGTTGATGGTGGCCCTGGGCTTGCTGAGCCTTGCCGGTGGTGCGTTTGCGGCCGGCAAGCCCTGCGAAGAGCTGAAAAGCGAAATCGCAGCGAAGCTGGATGGCAAGGGCGTGTCAGGTTATTCGCTGGAAATCGTCGAGAAAGGCACAGCGACTGACGGAAAAGTCGTAGGCACCTGTGAGGGTGGTACGAAAGAAATCATCTATAAAAAGTGATTCTTTTCGAACGTCAAAGCCGACGCAATGCGTCGGCTTTTTTATGCGCGTCATTCAGCCTTTCATGACCTGCGCCAGCAACTCGTATGAGTGCAAACGATCGGCGTGTTCGTACAGATCACTGGTGAAAATCAGCTCATCGGCCTGGGTTTGCTCGATCAGCACTTGTAGCTTGGCGCGAATCTTCTGCGGGCTGCCAACCATGGCTAGGCCGAGGAAATCACCCACCGCCTCTTTCTCATGGGGCAACCAGAGGCCGTTCATGGTTTCGACAGGCGGACGCTGCACCAGGCTCTGGCCACGCATCAACGCCAGGATCCGCTGGTACACCGACGTCGCCAAGTAATCGGCCTGTTCATCCGTATCCGCCGCCACCAGCGGCACGCCAAGCATCACATAAGGCTTGTCGAGCACTGCCGACGGCTTGAAGTGGTTGCGGTAGACGCGAATCGCCTCGTGCATATAGCGCGGTGCGAAATGGGAGGCGAATGCGTAGGGCAAACCGCGTTCACCGGCCAATTGCGCACTGAACAGGCTCGAACCCAGCAGCCACACCGGCACATTGGTGCCGGTGCCGGGCATGGCGATGATGCGTTGGTCCGGGGTGCGCGGGCCCAGATAACGCATCAGCTCGGTCACGTCTTCGGGGAAATCGTCCGCGCTGCCGGAGCGCTCGCGACGCAGCGCCCGGGCAGTCATCTGGTCGGAACCTGGCGCACGCCCCAGCCCCAGGTCGATTCGACCCGGGTAGAGGCTTTCCAACGTGCCGAACTGTTCGGCGATGATCAACGGCGCGTGATTGGGCAACATGACGCCGCCGGAGCCGACACGAATCGTCGAAGTGCCCCCCGCCAGATACCCCAGCAGCACCGCCGTCGCGGAGCTGGCGATACCGTCCATGTTGTGGTGTTCGGCCACCCAGAAGCGGGTATAACCGTACTTTTCCACGTGCTGCGCCAGGTCCAACGAGTTGCGCAAGGACTGGGCGGCATTGCCATCGGCGCGAACAGGCACCAGGTCGAGGGTTGAGAATTTCACTTCGGACAGCTGTTTCATGGGCTGGGATCTCCAACGGCGTTCCGGGCTTTTCCAGGGCAAAAGCCTGCCGTTTCTACAGGTGTGCTCCATGCAATGTGGGCATATACCCGAGTTTCAATAGCCGCGAAGAATTTTCCTACTAAATTTGTCAGCTAATCGACAAGGTGAACTTTTCCGGGCGGTCTATCCTCACAACCCAGACAGCTAAAAAATACCCAGGCGCGTCTCTCGCGCCAGATCTTCAGGAGGCAGACATGGCTATCATCAAGAAAGCATCGGCTCATTGGGAAGGTGACCTGAAAACCGGTATCGGCTCCATTTCCACGGAAACCGGTGTGCTGCGCGATGCGCCCTATGGCTTCAAGGCGCGCTTCGAAGGCGGCAAGGGCACCAACCCAGAGGAATTGATCGGCGCGGCCCATGCCGGCTGCTTTTCCATGGCCTTTTCGATGATCCTCGGTGATGCCGGGCTCAAGGCCGACAGCATCGACACCAACGCTGAAGTGACCCTGGACCAGGTCGATGGCGGTTTCGCGATCACGGCAGTCAAGTTGGTGCTCAAAGCGAAAATCCCCGGCGCCAGCCAGGCGCAATTCGACGAACTGAGCAAGAAGGCCAAGGAAGGGTGCCCGGTTTCCAAGGTACTGAACGCCCAGATCACCCTGGATGCGACACTGGTGAACTGACGCATGAAAGGGTCGCAGCCTTCGCAGGCGCTGCCGAAGGCTGCGATTTCATGAATGCGGTCGAGCTGTTTACCCTGGCGCAATTATGATCGAATGAAGCCTGCAGTTTCAGCGCACAGGCAGTGCGTGCTGCCATGAGGAATTCGAACATGAAACGATCAGCCCTGGTGATCATCGGTTGCGCATTCGCTGCATCAGCCCTTGCAGCCCCCAAATCCTGCGAAGAGCTGAAAGCGGAAATCGAAGCGAAGATCCAGGCCAATAACGTGTCGTCCTACACGCTGGAAATCGTCACCAACGACGAAGTCCACGACCAGAACATGGTGGTGGGCACTTGCGAAAACGGCACGAAGAAAATCATCTACCAGAAGAACGACCGCTAGTCGTCCTACGGAACGCAATTGACTTGTCGCTCTTCGGCCACGATTTGACGCTTGGCGTCATAGAGCCGGGCGCTGGGTGTAAACGCCAGGTTGCGAGCCTCCAGTCGATAGCGCTGGCCGGCCTCGAAATGGTCATAACGCACGAGCATGTAGCACAGCCGCTCTTGTGGCTCGGCTTGCATACCCAGCCCACCACCGCTAAACACCTCGAAGTCGAAGCGAACTTTCAGTTCGTGGCTGCCCGGCGAAACCTGAAAGAACCGTCCATCTCGCAATCGCTGGCCATCCAGGCTTTCAGCCATCAGCATTTTGCCGCCCGGCATGGGGGTAGCAAAATCGATCCACGCCATGTTCGGGTCGACCTGGGGCAGCGGGCTCGTTGCACAACCGCTCATGGAGACCAGGGCCAGTAACAATAAAGGTAAGCGCATGGTGAACTTCCTGAAAATCAGACCCAGAGAATAGCGCCAATCACGTTTGTTGGCAGCCCGCCGGCGTACCTTGCCCCACCACTTTGCGTTGCTGATCATAAAGCTTGGCCCATGGCCGGAAACCAATGCTGCCGGCCTGCAATTGGTAACGTTGGCCCGCATTGAAGTCCTTGAACTTCACGTTCAACCGACAATCACGCCATAGCGGCTCGGCCTCCGGGCCAATGTTGCCGGGCTCGACGGCAAATTGATAACGCACCGTCAGCTCATGGCTGCCGGGTTGCACTTCGAAATAACGCCGGTCGATGGAGGTCTTGTCATCGACTTTTAGCGCTTGCAGCGCGGTGTCCTGCTGGTTTCCCAGGTCGATCCACGCTTGGGATGGATCAGGATCAGGCAAACCGGCGCAACCGGTCAGCAGCAACAGGCCACTCGTCAGCATCAACACGCGCATAGCGAAGCTCCAGGCAAGCGAGATAGTCTTGTGGGCAGACTTCCCAGGGTGATTCCAATTGACCAGGCCGCGTTCAAGCCATCGGTTACTCGACCGTGTTTTCCAGACTTTGTTTCCAGGCCTCCTGCTTTTGTTGCTGAACGGTTGCACAAGCGCCGGTTATTACAGCCAGCTCGTCGGCGGGCAACTGCGATTGTTGCAGGCCCGGGAGCCTATCGACCAGGTCATTGCCGACCCTGCTCGCGATGCCCAACTGAGGGCGCACCTGATCCAGGCACGTGAGGCACGGACGTTCGCCAGTGATCACCTGCATTTACCGAACAATAGAAGCTATCGCCTGTATGCAGACATTGGTCGGCCGTTCGTAGTCTGGAACGTTTTCACCACGCCAGAGTTTTCCCTGGCGCCGCAAAATCATTGTTTCCCCATTGCCGGATGCGTGGCTTATCGCGGTTATTACAGCCAGGGCGCCGCCCGTGGCGAGGCCGCATTGCAGCGCTTGCAGGGCATGGACGTGTCGATCGGTGGTGTAGAGGCCTACTCGACACTGGGTTGGTTCAACGATCCAATCCTGAGTTCGATGATGCATTGGGGCGACGAACGCCTGGCGACGCTGATCTTCCATGAACTGGCGCACCAGCGGTTTTATGTGAAGGACGACACCGAATTCAATGAGTCCTTCGCCACCTTCGTCGAGCAAGAAGGCAGCCGGCAATGGCGCGCCAGTCGTGGGCTGGCGCCGGATAACGGCAAGCAGGTGCGCCAGCGCGACCAATTTATCCAATTGATCCTCGACACCCGCCAGCGCCTGGAAGAGCTCTACACCCACCCCCTGTCGACCGAACAGATGCGCCAACGCAAGGCACAGGTATTCGAACGCCTGCGCACCGACTATGAGCAGTTGCGCGACACTCAATGGGCCGGCGACAAACGCTACGATGCCTGGGTCTATGCCCCACTGAACAACGCGCGGTTGCTACCGTTCGGGCTGTACGACCAGTGGGTGCCGGCGTTTGCGGCGCTATTCAGGCGGGAGGGCGGGGACTGGGTTGGGTTTTATGCGGCGGTGGAAAAACTCGGCAAATTGCCGATCGACGAACGCAAGGCTGCTTTGAAGGCGTTGGCAGCGCCGAAAACCTCTGCGAACTAGGCACACGTCATCGCGTGTAGGAGCTGCCGAACGAAGCGAGGCTGCGACCTTTTCCCTGACGCTTGAGCCTCAAGTGAAAGATCACAGCCTGCGGCAGCGCCTACACAACGCACAAAAAAGGGCATGCCGATTCATCGGTATGCCCTTTTGATTGCCGCTTTCTTCCCCCTGAGCGAGGTACTTGCAGCAATTACGGGTTGACGCTGTCTTTCAAGAACTTGCCTGGTTTGAAGGCAACGGTGTTGCTGGCCTTGATCTTCACCGGCTCACCGGTCTGTGGGTTTTTGCCAGTGCGTGCGCCGCGGTGGCGTTGCAGGAAAGTGCCGAAGCCCACCAGGGTGACGCTGTCCTTGCGGTGCAGGGCGCCGGTGATTTCTTCGAGGACGGCGTTGAGGACGCGATTGGCTTGTTCTTTGGTGAGGTCTGCTTTTTCCGCGATGGCGGCGGCGAGGTCTGGTTTACGCATGAATGAAGCCCCTTTGACGGTTTTTTTGTTGTTATGTCCGTGCCGTTCTCTTTGGAACAGCCCCTAAGGCGCCGCAGGCTCTACTCTGCGGCAGACGAGAGTGAGGATGGCACGGTGCCGAAAACAGCGCCAGTGTCCGGGCGACCTTTGTGGGACCAAAAGCAGGGCTTTTGCGACAGAACGACCAGTATTTACGCCAGCAGGGGTGGAAGTTCTTTGTTCAGTGCCAGTTTCTCCATGACCGCCGAGCCTGTCAGCGCGTAGCCCAGCAGGTTGCCTTGAGCGTCGCGGCATAGCGCCTTGATGTCCGCGCCCTGGCCTTCGACGCTCCACACGCCCTCGCTGCCTCGCGGTGGTGGCGACACCACCAGAGGGCACACCGGGGTTTTTACAGTAATTGGCATGGCGCCGTAGCTGACGGCCGTCCGGTTGCCGACCAGGGTCTGGGCCAGGGCCCGGGCGCAGCTCATCAGCGGCATGACATACAGCAGGTTCAAGCCGTCGACCTCGGCGCAGTCGCCCAGGGCGTAGATGTTGGCGTGAGAGGTTTCCAGGTGGCGGTCGACCACGACGCCGCGGTTGACCGCCAGGCCGGCGGCCGCCGCCAGGTCTATACGAGGGCGCAAGCCGATGGCCGAAACCACCAGGTCACAGGC
Organism: Pseudomonas sp. RL_5y_Pfl2_73; assembly: GCF_963970515.1. Taxonomy (NCBI): domain Bacteria; kingdom Pseudomonadati; phylum Pseudomonadota; class Gammaproteobacteria; order Pseudomonadales; family Pseudomonadaceae; genus Pseudomonas; species Pseudomonas sp. RL_5y_Pfl2_73. Next base: position 22,106 of record NZ_CAXAPD010000027.1, read on the forward strand.
AATCACCTGACCGTCGGACAGGTGCGCCTCGAGCCCGTCGGCGACCGTCTGCAAGCGGTTGAGCACGGGGCCCAGGTGGAAACGCGCGCCGAGGCTTTCCAACCCGGCCTGGACCGCAGCAGCTGCGGCCGGGTGCAGCAGCGTCGGCATGACTTGCTCGCACGGCGCCACCAGTTGCACTTCGTAGCCGCCCAGGCTCAGGTCGTTGGCGAACTCGCAACCAATCAGTCCAGCACCAAGCAACAACACCCGGCGCTTGCCGGCGGCGGCGGCCCTGAAGCGTGCGTAGTCTTCCAGGTCGTTGATCGGAAAAATCAGCTGCGCCGCATCGCCCTGCACCGGCACGCGCACGGTTTCGGCGCCCCAGGCCAGGATCAGGTCACGGTAGCTCACCGCCTCTTCGCCGATCCACAGCCGTTTATGGCCAGGATCGATGCCGCTGATACGGGTGTGGGTGCGTATTTCAGCCTTGAGTTGCTCGGCCATACCCCCCGGCTCGGCCATGCTCAGGCCGTCGGCATCCTTGTTTTTTCCAAAGCCTGTGGAGAGCATCGGCTTGGAATACGAGCGACCGTCGTCCGCGGTAATCAGCAGCAGCGGGGTTTCGCTGTCGAGCTTGCGAAACTCCCGGGCCAGGTTGTAACCGGCCAGCCCAGTACCGACGATGACGACAGGTGCACTCATGTTGCTCTCCAGTGGGGGGAACGATCAGTTGATTTCGATCATTTCGAAATCCATTTTGCCGACGCCGCAGTCCGGGCACAGCCAGTCTTCGGGGACGTCTTGCCAGAGAGTGCCGGCCACGATGCCATCATCCGGCCAACCCTCGGCTTCGTTGTAGATCAGGCCGCAGACGATACATTGCCACTTCTTCATTCCAATACTTCCTCAAGATGTCAGGCCTTGGCCGGTATTTTCCGGCTCAGGGCCGTTTTGTACTGATCGCTTGCGACAGATGCAAGCAGGATCAGCAGGGCAGCAGGCCGGGTCAATCAAAACCCGCGACCGCCATGGTAAGCTCGCGCCCTCATTTGCTGCCATTGAAGACCTCTGTGCCGCATACAAATTCGATATTTCCTACACTCCAATGGCTGCCCCAGCCCCTGCTGTCACCCCGCCCCGATGCGGGTGTACTCGATTGGCTGTTCGACGAAGGCTCCCTGACCCGACGCCTAACGCGCCTGTCGGACGGCCATTTCAGCGTAACGCCGTTGTTCGAAGGCTGGCAGCCATTGCGCACCGACGAATGCGCGGCTCTGGACCTGGTCGAGGGCAGCGAGGGCTGGGTACGCGAGGTGTATCTGCGCGGCCGCGACCAACCTTGGGTGTTCGCCCGCAGTGTGGCGGCGCGCAGCGCCTTGCAGGGTGACGGCTTGCAGATGGACGAACTGGGCAGCCGTTCCCTGGGGGAGTTGCTGTTTTGCGACCAGGCGTTCCAGCGCCGAGCCATCGAGGTCTGCCATTACCCCGACGCCGGGTTGCCGGAACAAGTGCGCGCCAGCGGGCTGTGGGGTCGCCGTTCACGTTTCGATCGCGGTGCGTTGAGCGTGCTGGTGGCGGAAATTTTCCTGCCGCAGCTGTGGGCCGTTGCCCGTGCCTATTCGGAGAATTGCTGATGTATGTGCAACTGCTCAAATCCTTGAACCGCCTGAACCCACGGGCCTGGGACTTCGTGCAACTGACCCGCATGGACAAGCCCATCGGCATCTACCTGCTGCTGTGGCCGACGTTGTGGGCGCTATGGATTGCCGGTGAAGGCTCGCCGTCCATCGCCAATGTGGTGATTTTCGTCCTCGGCGTGGTGCTGACCCGCGCCGGCGGCTGTGTGATCAATGACTGGGCCGACCGCAAGGTGGACGGTCACGTCAAGCGCACCGAGCAACGCCCGCTGGTGAGCGGCAAGATCAGTTCGAAAGAGGCACTGGTGTTCTTCGCCGTGCTGATGAGCGTGAGCTTCCTGCTGGTGCTGTGTACCAACGCACCGACCATCCTGCTCTCCCTCGGAGGCCTGGCGCTGGCGTTCAGCTACCCGTTCATGAAGCGCTATACCTATTACCCACAAGTGGTGCTGGGCGCGGCGTTCTCCTGGGGCATGCCGATGGCGTTCACCGCCGAAACCGGTCATCTGCCGGCCGCAGCCTGGTTGCTGTACATCGCCAACCTGCTGTGGACGGTGGGCTACGACACCTATTACGCGATGACCGACCGGGACGATGACCTGCGCATCGGCGTGAAGTCCACGGCGATCCTGTTTGGCGATGCCGACCGGGTGATCATCCTGACGTTGCAAGGCCTGGCCTTGGGTTGCCTGCTGTTGGCCGGTGCGAAATTTCAACTGGGCGGCTGGTTCCACCTGGGGCTGGTGGCCGCTGCCGCGTGCTTCGCCTGGGAATTCTGGTACACCCGTGATCGGGACCGGATACGTTGCTTCGAGGCGTTCCTGCACAACCATTGGGCCGGCTTGGCGATTTTCGTGGGGATTGTGCTGGATTACGCCCTGAGGTGATTCCCAAACCTGTGGGAGCGAGCCTGTTTGCGAAAGCGCCAAGTCATTCAAGGATGCCGGCCGAACAGACGCCTTCGCGAGTAGGCTCGCTCCTACACGGTTTTAGCCATTACTTGGCCTTGGCAACTTTCCAGGCGCCGTCCATTTTACCGTCGCCGGTCATGTCTCCGGCGTTCTTGTCCATCACGAAGGTGTACAGCGGCATGCCCTGATAGGCCCACTGCATTGAGCCATCATCACGCTTGATCACGGTCCAGTCCCCCATGGATTTATCACCCGCCTCAGCCATCAGCGGAGGCCAATTGGCCGCACACTTGTCATTGCACACCGACTTGCCGGCCGAGTCCTTGGCGAAGGTGTAAAGGGTCATGCCCTTATGGTCCGTAAACATGCCGTCCTTCTCCATCGCAGGATCGGCAGCCATCGCCAATCCAGGCAGTGCCAGGGCAGCAGCCATCAGCAGGGCTTTGAAAGAAACAGTCATTTGTGTCATGGAAACCTTCCTTTGTAGTTGTCAGAATTCGGACTGAAAAGCTTAGTCCAGGATCCTCTACACTGCCGGGTGCCGAAACAAGTGTCACACGACTGCAATAATTCCGTTATCTAATGCGGCGCAAGACAGTTAAATGACAAGAGGATTAACCCATGGTTGGCAGGAGCATTCTGATCGTCGACGACGAGGCGCCCATCCGCGAGATGATCGCCGTTGCGTTGGAGATGGCCGGCTATGACTGCATGGAAGCAGAAAACTCTCAACAGGCCCACGCCATCATCGTCGACCGCAAGCCCGACCTGATCCTGCTGGACTGGATGCTGCCCGGCACGTCTGGCATCGAACTGGCACGGCGCCTCAAGCGCGATGAGCTGACCGGTGATATTCCGATCATCATGCTCACCGCCAAGGGCGAAGAGGACAACAAAATCCAGGGCCTGGAAGTCGGCGCCGACGACTACATCACCAAGCCGTTTTCCCCCCGGGAGCTGGTCGCTCGCCTGAAGGCCGTGCTGCGACGCGCCGGGCCGACAGACGGCGAAGCCCCCATCGAAGTCGGTGGCCTGCTGCTCGACCCGATCAGCCACCGCGTGACCATCGATGGCAAACCCGCCGAGATGGGCCCGACCGAATACCGACTGCTGCAATTCTTCATGACTCACCAAGAGCGTGCCTACACCCGCGGCCAACTGCTGGACCAGGTCTGGGGCGGCAACGTCTATGTCGAGGAGCGCACCGTAGACGTGCACATCCGGCGTCTGCGCAAGGCCCTCGGCGATGCCTATGAAAATCTGGTACAAACCGTGCGCGGCACCGGTTATCGTTTTTCGACCAAGGCCTGATCCGAGCCCTTACCGCCCGACAAAGCTGACAAGGACGCGCGTCACGTGAACCAAAACTGGCATGGCACCCTGATTCGCCACATGTTGTTGCTGGTGACCGGCTGTTTGCTGATCGGCCTGATCAGCGGTTATTACGGCTGGAGCCTGGCCGCCGGCCTGGGGCTTTACCTGGCCTGGACACTCAAGCAATTGCTGCGCCTGCATGAATGGCTGCGCCTGCACCAACCCGACGAAGCACCACCCGACGGCTATGGCCTGTGGGGTGAGGTGTTCGACAGCATCTACCACCTGCAACGGCGCGACCAACGCGTTCGCGGGCGCCTGCAGGCCGTGATCGACCGGGTCCAGGAGTCCACCGCCGCGCTGAAAGACGCGGTGATCATGCTCGACAGCGACGGCAACCTGGAGTGGTGGAACCGTGCCGCCGAGACCCTGTTAGGCCTCAAGACGCCACAGGACAGCGGCCAGCCGGTAGCCAACCTGGTACGCCATCCGCGTTTCAAGGAATATTTCGAGCAGGCCAACTACGCCGAGCCGCTGGAGATCCCTTCGCCCACCAATGATCGGCTACGCATCCAGCTGTACATCACGCGCTATGGCAACAATGAGCATTTGATGCTGGTGCGCGACGTCACGCGTATTCATCAGCTGGAACAGATGCGCAAGGACTTCATCGCCAACGTTTCCCACGAACTGCGCACGCCGTTGACCGTGATCTGCGGCTACCTGGAAACCCTGCTCGACAACGTCGAGGAGGTGAACCCGCGCTGGAGCCGAGCCTTGCAGCAGATGCACCAGCAAAGCGGGCGCATGCAAACCCTGCTCAACGACTTGTTGCTGCTGGCGAAGCTGGAAGCCACCGATTACCCGTCGGACAACCATCCAGTGCCCATCGACGAGCTGTTGCAAACCATTGTCGAAGATGCGCAGGAACTGTCCGGCTCCAAGCAGCAGACCATCACCCTGGAAGCCGACGCGGCCGTGCAGCTCAAAGGCAGCGAGGCGGAACTGCGCAGTGCGTTTTCCAACCTGGTGTTCAACGCGGTCAAATACACGCCGGAGCAAGGCCGGATCCATGTGCGCTGGTGGGGCGATGAGCAAGGCGCGCACCTGAGCGTGCGCGATTCGGGCATTGGCATCGACAGCAAACACCTGCCGCGCCTGACCGAACGCTTCTACCGTGTCGACTCCAGCCGCAACTCCAATACCGGAGGCACCGGGCTGGGCCTGGCCATCGTCAAACACGTCCTGCTGCGCCACCGCGCCCGTATGGAAATCAGCAGCGTACCCGGCCATGGCAGCACCTTTACCTGCCATTTCGCCCCGGCCCAGGCGGTTCGCGCACGCCTCGCCCGCCCCGCTGATTAAACGCCCCCCTAGGCAACCGCCGAGTCAGCCGCTACATTGGCTGACTTGCGCCTGCCTTTTCAGGTGCACATTTTTATTCCTACGACTTTACGGAACCCGCAAAACCCCATCATGGACCCTTCCCCTGGCTTGTCCCTCGTCACACTCTTCGCCGAATTCGGCATGATTCTTTTTGCGCTGATCCTGGTTTTGCTCAACGGTTTTTTCGTTGCGGCCGAATTCGCCATGGTCAAGCTGCGTTCGACCCGGGTCGAAGCCATTGCCGAGCAGAACGGCTGGCGCGGACACATCCTGCGCACCGTCCACAGCCAGCTCGATGCTTACCTGTCGGCGTGCCAGCTGGGTATCACCCTGGCGTCCCTGGGACTGGGCTGGGTCGGTGAGCCGGCGTTCGCCCACATCCTTGAGCCGTTGCTCGGCGCGGTCGGCGTACAGTCGCCGGAAGTGATCAAGGGCGTGTCGTTCTTCACCGCGTTCTTCATCATTTCGTACCTGCACATCGTGGTCGGTGAACTGGCGCCCAAATCCTGGGCCATTCGCAAACCCGAGCTGCTGTCGCTGTGGACCGCCGTGCCGCTGTACCTGTTCTACTGGGCCATGTACCCGGCGATCTACCTGCTCAACGCCAGCGCCAACGCCATCTTGCGCATCGCCGGCCAAGGCGAACCCGGCCCACATCACGAACACCATTACAGCCGTGAAGAACTGAAGCTGATCCTGCACTCCAGCCGTGGCCAGGACCCGAGTGACCAAGGCATGCGCGTACTGGCCTCGGCCGTGGAAATGGGCGAGCTGGAAGTCGTGGACTGGGCCAACTCCCGGGAAGACCTGGTGACACTGGAGTTCAACGCGCCGCTCAAGGAAATCCTGGCGATGTTCCGTCGCCACAAGTTCAGCCGTTATCCGGTGTATGACAGCGAGCGTCAGGAGTTCGTCGGCCTGCTGCACATCAAGGACCTGCTGCTGGAACTGGCGGCCCTGGATCACATTCCCGAGTCGTTCAACCTGGCCGAACTGACCCGGCCGCTGGAGCGCGTCTCGCGGCACATGCCGCTGTCGCAATTGCTCGAGCAGTTCCGCAAGGGCGGCTCGCACTTCGCCGTGGTCGAGGAAGCCGACGGCAACATCATCGGCTACCTGACCATGGAAGACGTACTGGAAGTGCTGGTGGGCGACATCCAGGACGAACACCGCAAAGCCGAACGCGGCATCCTGGCCTATCAGCCGGGCAAGCTGCTGGTACGGGGTGATACGCCGCTGTTCAAGGTTGAGCGTTTACTGGGGATCGACCTGGACCACATCGAAGCCGAAACCCTGGCTGGGTTGGTCTATGAAACCCTCAAGCGCGTACCGGAAGAGGAAGAAGTGCTGGAAGTCGAAGGTCTGCGGATCATCATCAAGAAGATGAAAGGGCCGAAGATCATTCTGGCAAAGGTGTTGATGCTCGATTGAGCATCAATCCCAAGCTGAGTGCATGACTGGGTCTGTAGGAGCTGACGAGCGAAGCGAGGCTGCGATCTTCTAACGGCCAATAGAGTCCGGAGCGAAAGATCAAAAGATCACCGGCTTCGCCAGCGCCTACAGAGCTGAAAGACCGCGTCGCCTTCGTCGCGGGCAAGCCTTGTTCCCACGATAAATCCCCCACCACGAAACGCCTTCGCATCTGCCGATGCTATTGCTTGCCTACCGCAAAGTTGGGCAGGTCGCCCACCGGTTGATTGAACTGGTAGGGAATCGACACCAGCCCCAACCCGGTATTGCGCTGCACCACGAAATGCAGGTGCGGGCCTGAGCTGTTGCCGGTATTGCCCGACAACGCCAATGGCGCGCCCACCCCAACCCGTTGCCCTTCCCGTACGCTCACCGAACCTTTCTGCAAGTGCAGGTAGACGCCCATGGTCCCGTCATCGTGCAGCACCCGCACGAAGTTGCCCGAAGGGTCGTCTCCACGGCCGGTCTGCTCGTTTTCGGTCTTGATGACCACGCCACCCCGCGCCGCGATGACCGGCGTGCCTACGGGCATGGCGATGTCCATGGCGTAGCGGTTCTTCGGGCCGTAATGGCTGTACTGGCCGTTGGCGCCCTGGCTCAGCCGGAACGGTCCGCCACGCCACGGCAACGGGTACCGATAGGCCTGTGCCGCGCCTGCGGGGTCGCCCAAGGAATATTCGAACCGTGGGGTATACACCAGTGGCCTACCGGGCCGAGTGGCCGTGAGCAGCACCAGGCGCAGGTTGCTGCGCGCCGGCAGCACTCGCCGAATCGGCCGGCTCGGTGCCCCGCTGACGTTGCGCAGCCCGGCGAAACTCAACTCGATCTCCACCGGCGCATACAAATCGTTGCGCACGAACACCGCATCCGCGCCGTTCTGCTTCTTGATATCGAGATACACCTGCCGCTCCAGGCGCTCGACCATGCGGTCGCGGAACACGAACACCTGGGCGCCCTTGCTGGGACGGTCGCTATAGGACACCACGCCATTGGCATCGGTGGATTTGTAGATCGTCATGGCCACGGCCGAGGTGGAGGCCAGGACAAGACCACAGGCAAACAGCAGGGATGCGAGCATGGGTAAAGGTTCTGTCGAATAATGAAGGCCTGCACAGCAGCCTAGCAGCTGGGATGGACCCGCGTAGTCGACGGATGTTTCAAAATAGGTGGGCAGATCGTGCCGTGTCGAGACTGACAACCCCATCGCGAGCAGGCTCGCACACACTAGATCTGCTGTGGACACACATTCTGTGGACAACTGAGATCACTGTGAGCGAGCCTGCTCGCGATAGCGGACTCAAGGGCGACGCCGAATCAGGCGCCTGGTACGAAGTGCTTCTGCGCGGTACCGCGAGCGATCAGGCGGGAGATGTAGTCGAGCTTCTGCGGGTCTTTGTCGACGAAGCGGAACGTCAGTTGCAGCCATTCGCTGTCGGGCGTCTGTTCATGGGCGACGATGGCGTGCAGGTAGCCGTTGAGACGAGCGGTTTCGGCGTTGTCGCCTTGCTCCATGTCCAGCACAGCACCTTCGAGTACTTGCGGCAGGGTGTCGGAGCGCTTGACCACCAACAGCGCTTCCTTGAGGCTCAGGGCCTTGATCACGCATTGCTGGGTACCGCTGGACAGCCGCAACTGGCCTTGGCCGCGGTTGCTCGACGCAGCAGCGGCTACCGGCGCCTTGACCGGTGGGTTGTTGAGCAAGCCACGCGCCGGGGCCGCAGCGGCGGCAGCCGGCTTGGCAAAAGGGTTTACCGCAGGCGCCGAAGCAACAGCCGCAACCGGAGCCTTGCCACCCGTCAGGGCGCTTAAGGAGTCATTGCCGAAGGCCGAGTTCATCTTGGTCGGGGCACTGTTCATCAGCGTGTCGAGCTTGCCGACCTTATGCAGGGCCTGCTTGACCTTGGTCAGCAACTGTTCGTTGGTGAACGGCTTGCTGACGTAGCCGGAAACGCCAGCCTGGATCGCCTGGACCACGTTTTCCTTGTCGCCGCGGCTGGTGACCATCACGAATGGCATACCTTTGAGATTGTCCTGCTGGCGGCACCAGGTCAGCAGTTCCAGACCGGACATTTCCGGCATTTCCCAATCGCACAACACCAGGTCGAACGCTTCGCGAGCCAGCAGGGTTTGGGCTTTCTTGCCGTTCACCGCGTCTTCGATGCGCACACCCGGGAAGTAGTTGCGCAGGCACTTCTTCACCAGGTCACGAATGAACGAAGCATCGTCCACGACCAACACACTGACCTTACTCATCCAGATACACCTCTAAAAAATCCCGGCAAGCATACCGCTTTTACTGATGGCACATTGCCAAAAACCGTCAGTCACGCCGGGACTTTTCGTTCGCGGGGTGCTGCTTTCGATTAAAAAAAACCCAAAAAAAAGCCCGACCAGAAGGCCGGGCGCTTTTCCTGGCAATCTTACTTATCGTCAGTTTTACCCGGAACATTAGCAGTTTCGGACGGGGTGCCCTGAACTTCTTCCTTCATGCGCTTGAGCCCCAAATGCCGCACGTCGGTACCGCGCACCAGGTAGATGACAAGTTCCGAGATGTTGCGCGCATGATCGCCGATACGCTCCAGAGAACGCAGCACCCAGATGATGCTCAATACTCGGGAGATGGAGCGCGGGTCTTCCATCATGTAAGTCGCCAGCTCGCGCAGGGCGGTCTTGTATTCGCGGTCGATGATCTTGTCGTACTGGGCCACCGACAACGCCAGGTCGGCGTCGAAGCGGGCAAAGGCATCCAGAGCATCGCGAACCATGTTGCGCACCTGGTCGCCAATGTGGCGAACCTCGACATAACCGCGCGGCGCCTCGCCTTCTTCGCACAACTGAATGGCACGACGGGCGATCTTGGTGGCTTCGTCGCCGATCCGTTCAAGATCGATCACCGACTTGGAGATGCTGATGATCAGGCGCAGGTCGGAAGCCGCCGGCTGACGACGGGCCAGGATACGCAGGCACTCCTCGTCGATGTTGCGCTCCATCTGGTTGATCTGGTCATCGATTTCGCGCACCTGCTGGGCCAGGCCGGAATCGGCCTCGATCAGCGCGGTCACCGCATCGTTGACCTGCTTTTCCACCAGCCCGCCCATGGCCAGCAAGTGACTGCGCACTTCCTCCAGCTCGGCGTTGAACTGTGCGGAAATGTGGTGAGTAAGGCCTTCCTTCGAAATCATCTTGTTCGCTCCGCGAAAGTTGCAAGCTTCAAGCTGCAAGCTGCAAGCTTCAAGCAGTTAAATGTTGATCCTGATAGCGCAGTGCGGTTATGCAGCAGCCTCGACTAGCCATAACGACCGGTGATGTAGTCTTCGGTCTGTTTCTTGGCCGGATTGGTGAACAGGGTGTCGGTGTCACCGAACTCCACCAGCTTGCCCATGTACATGAACGCCGTGTAGTCGGAAACCCGCGCCGCCTGTTGCATGTTGTGGGTCACGATGACGATGGTGAACTTGGACTTGAGCTCGTAGATCAGTTCTTCGACTTTCAGCGTCGAGATCGGGTCCAGGGCCGAGCAGGGTTCGTCGAGCAACAGCACTTCCGGTTCCACGGCGATGGTGCGAGCGATGACCAGGCGTTGCTGTTGACCGCCGGACAGGCCCAGGGCCGATTCGTGCAGGCGGTCCTTGACCTCATCCCACAACGCCGCGCCCTTGAGCGCCCATTCCACGGCTTCGTCGAGGATGCGCTTCTTGTTGATGCCCTGGATGCGCAAGCCGTAGACGACGTTCTCGTAGATAGTTTTCGGGAACGGGTTGGGCTTCTGGAACACCATGCCCACGCGACGGCGCAGCTCGGCCACATCTTCGCCCTTACGGTAGATGTTGTTGCCGTAGAGGTTGATTTCCCCTTCAACGCGGCAACCGTCCACCAAGTCGTTCATGCGGTTGAAGGTCCGCAGCAAGGTTGACTTGCCGCAGCCCGATGGGCCGATGAACGCGGTGACGCGCTGTTTCGGGATGTTCAGGCTGACGTCATACAGTGCCTGCTTGTCACCGTAGAACAGGCTCAGGCCGGGCACTTCGATGGCGACGGTTTCCTGGGCCAGGTCCAGGCTTTGCTTGTCGCGGCCCAGGGCCGACATGTTGATGCCGTGTGTATGTGCTTCGTGTTGCATGGGAGGCTCCCTGTGCTAACAAATTCGGTTTGGTTGGCCACTGAGCGGCCATCCAATCTGTGTCTGTGTCTGTGTCTGTGTCTGTGTCTGTGTCTGTGTGGGAGCGAGCTTGCTCGCGATTCAGGCGACTCGGTTTGGCTTTGAACCGAGGTGATGCCATCGCGAGCAGGCTCGCTCCCACAGAGGATCAATGTGTAATCAGCTATCCAGTGCTTTGTACTTCTCGCGCAGGTGGTTACGGATCCACACCGCCGACAGGTTAAGCGTGGCGATCACCAGCACCAGCAGCAGCGCCGTGGCGTACACCAGCGGTCGCGCCGCTTCGACGTTCGGGCTCTGGAAGCCCACGTCATAGATATGGAAGCCCAGGTGCATGATCTTCTGGTCCAGGTGCAGGTACGGGTAGTTACCGTCCAGGGGCAGCGACGGGGCCAGTTTCACCACACCAACCAGCATCAGTGGTGCCACCTCACCGGCGGCACGGGCCACGGCGAGGATCATCCCGGTCATCATCGCCGGGCTCGCCATGGGCAGGACGATTTTCCACAGGGTCTCGGCCTTGGTCGCGCCGAGGGCCAGGGAGCCTTCGCGCACGGTACGCGGGATCCGCGCCAGGCCTTCCTCGGTGGCCACGATCACCACCGGCACCGCCAGCAGCGCCAGGGTCAGGGATGCCCAGAGCAGGCCCGGGGTGCCGAAGGTCGGCGCCGGCAAGGCCTCGGGGAAGAACAGGCGGTCGACCGAACCACCCAGCACATAGACGAAGAAGCCCAAACCAAACACACCGTAGACGATGGCTGGAACGCCGGCCAGGTTGTTCACCGCGATGCGGATCAGGCGGGTCATCGGGCCCTGACGGGCGTATTCACGCAGGTAAACCGCCGCCAGCACGCCGAACGGCGTCACGATCATCGCCATGATCAGGGTCATCATCACGGTGCCGAAAATCGCCGGGAAGATGCCACCTTCGGTGTTGGCTTCACGGGGGTCGTCGCTGAGGAACTCCCATACCTTGCTGAAATAGAAACCGAGCTTGGCAAACGTGTCCATGCCGTTCGGTTGATAGGCGTGTACCACCTTGCCGATGCCGATCTCCACTTCCTTGCCGTTGGCATCCCGGGCGGTCAGGCTGTCACGGTTGAATTGTGCATGCAGGTCGGACAGGCGTACTTCGATGTCCTTGTAACGGGCATTGAGTTCAGCGCGCTCGCTTTCCAGGTCGGCTTGGGCGGCGGCATCAAGCTTGCCGTCCAGCTCCAGTTTGCGCCCGTGCAGGCGGATCCGCTCCAGGCCGGCGTTGATTGCACCAATGTCGACTTTTTCCAGGGTCTTGAGCTCAGCGGCCAACTGGTTGACCCGCTTTACGCGAGCCTGCAGTTGCGGCCAGGCGGCTTCGCCTTCGGCGACGACCTTACCGTCTTCCTTGACGTTGACCAGGTAGCCGTAAAAGTTGCCCCACTCACGGCGCTCGATCGCCATCAGCTCCGGCGGCGTGGTCTGGTTGGTCAGCCAGTCGCCGACGATCCAGGTGAAGTCAGTGCCGTTCAGGTCCCGGTTACCAACCTTGATCAGTTCGCGGGTCATGAACTCGGGGCCTTCGTCCGGCACCGGCAGGCCAGCGCTTTTCAGGCGCTCACGAGGCACTTCTTCTTTCTGCACGACTTCGCCGACCACCAAGTGCGCAGGCATGCCCGGCACGTTGTAGTTGGCGTGGATCAGGTCCGCCGGCCAGAAGTGGCCCAGGCCGCGCACGGCGATCACCGCCAGCAGGCCAAGGGTCATGATGACCGCGATGGACACAGCGCCACCGCTGATCCAGACGCCGGGGGCGCCGCTCTTGAACCATCCTTTCAGGGAGTTCTGTTTCACAGACTTCTACCTTTCTTAAAGCGACGAATATTTCTTGCGCAGACGCTGACGGATCAGCTCGGCGAGGGTGTTCATGACGAAGGTGAACAGCAGCAGCACCAGGGCCGACAGGAACAGCACGCGGTAATGGCTGCCGCCGACTTCCGACTCAGGCATCTCCACCGCCACGTTGGCCGCCAGGGTACGCAGGCCTTCGAACAGGTTCATTTCCATGACCGGGGTGTTCCCGGTGGCCATCAGCACGATCATCGTCTCGCCCACTGCACGGCCCATGCCGATCATCAGCCCCGAGAAGATGCCGGGGCTGGCGGTGAGGATCACCACACGGGTCATGGTCTGCCACGGCGTGGCACCGAGGGCCAGGGAACCCAGGGTCAGGCCGCGCGGCACGCTGAATACGGCGTCTTCGGCGATGGAGTAGATGTTCGGGATCACCGCGAAGCCCATCGCCAGACCGACCACCAAAGCGTTGCGCTGGTCGTAGGTGATGCCCAGGTCGTGGGAGATCCACATGCGCATGTCGCCGCCGAAGAACCAGGCTTCCATGTACGGGCTCATGTACAGCGAGAGCCAGCCCACGAACAGGATCACCGGGATCAGCAGGGCGCTTTCCCAGCCGTCCGGCACTCTCAGGCGAATGGATTCCGGCAAGCGGCTGAAGACGAAACCGGCGACCAGGATGCCGATCGGCAGCAACATCAGCAGGCTGAATATACCCGGCAGATGCCCTTCGACGTACGGCGCCAGGAACAGGCCGGCGAAGAACCCGAGGATCACCGTCGGCATGGCTTCCATCAGCTCGATTACCGGCTTGACCTTGCGACGCATGCCCGGGGCCATGAAATAGGCGGTGTAGATCGCCGCGGCAACCGCCAGTGGCGCGGCCAGCAGCATCGCGTAGAACGCCGCTTTCAGGGTACCGAAGGTCAGCGGCGAGAGGCTCAGCTTGGGTTCGAAATCGGTGTTGGCGGCGGTCGATTGCCAGACGTACTTGGGTTCGTCGTAGTTTTCGTACCAGACCTTGCTCCACAACGCGCTCCACGAGACTTCCGGATGCGGGTTGTCCAGCGTCAGCGGTTGCAGCTTGCCGCCCTGCTCCACGATCAGGCGGTTGGCCCGTGGTGAAATGCCGAACAGGCCTTGGCCGTCGACCACCTGCTCCACCAGCAGGGTGCGGTGGGCGGTGCTGTGGAACACCCCAAGCTTGCCGGCCGCGTCGAGCGCAACGAAGCCCTTGCGCCGCTCTTCGGCGCTGATTTCAACGATCGGCGTGCTGCCCATCTGGAAAGTACGAATCTGTTTGAAGCGCGACTCGCCGTCCGGATCGCGGGCCATGAACCACTGGGCCAGGCCACCCTTGGAGTCGCCGATGATCAGCGAGATCCCGCCCACCAACTGGGCGCTGGCGGTGACTTGGGCGTCGGCGTTCTCGAGCAGTTTGTAGCGGCCGTTGAGGCTCTTGTCCCGCAGGCTGAACACATCGGCCTGGGCACGCCCGTTGACCACATACAACCATTGCTGACGCGGGTCGACGAAGATGTTCTTCACCGGCTCGGTCATCTGCGGCAGGTCGATGCGGGTCTGCTCGCTGGTGATCTCACCGGTCATCATGTTTTCTTCGCTGGTGAGCGACAGCACTTGCAGTTGGGCACCGCTGGAACCAGCCAGCAGCAGAGTCGAATCAGTGGCGTTTAGGCCGACATGTTCCAGGGCCGCGCCTTGTTCGTTCAATGCGATCGGCGTCTCGCCGTAGGGGTATTCGACGGCAGGCGAGATGGTTTTCTTGCCGTCCGGGTAGGTGACCTTATAGGTGTGACGGAATACCAGGGCTTGGCCGTTGGACAGACCGATTACCACCAATGGGCTGCCAGGCTGGTCTTCGCCAATGGCGGTCACGCTGGCGCCAGCCGGAATTGGCAGGTCGACGCGGCGCAGTTCGGCGCCACTGCTGAGGTCGAAAAACAGCGCCTGCCCCTTGTCGGAAACCCGCATGGCGACTTGGTTCTGTTCTTCGATGGAGATCATCAAGGGCTTGCCGGCGTCTTGCATCCAGGCCGGGGTGATCGAGTCTTCGGCGGTCAGGTCCGCCCCCTGGAACAGCGGCACCACCACGTAGGCCAGGAAGAAAAAGATCAACGTAATGGCAGCGAGGACAGCGAGGCCGCCGATCAGCACGTACCAGCGAGTCAGGCGGTCCTTGAGCGCGCGAATGCGGCGCTTGCGTTGCAGCTCAGGCGTATTGAAGTCAATGCGCTTAGGAGGGGAAGTCGTAGTCATTGTGGAATTGGCCAGATCATTCATTCGCACACCCTAGCGATCCTGTATGACAGAAAGATGACAATGCAGTGACGCAACAAATCCGCCGCCAGCAGGGAGCGGCAGCGGACAGGAATTGGGGTTGTGGGAGCAACCTTCGCTCCCACAGGAGTCCGGGCGTTAGCCTGGGCTCAGGTATTACTTCTTGGCGACGCTGCCGCCTTCTTGCAGACCCAGGTCAGCCAGTGCCTTGGCGGCGACTTTGGCTGGCAGCGGAATGTAACCGTCCTTGACCACGACTTCCTGGCCTTGCTTGGACAGGACCAGCTTCACGAACTCGGCTTCCAGCGGGGCCAGAGGTTTGTTCGGTGCTTTGTTGACGTAAACGTAGAGGAAGCGCGACAGCGGGTACTTGCCGTTCAGGGCGTTTTCTTCACTGTCTTCAACGAACTCAGTGCTGCCTTTCTTGGCCAGGGCCACGGTCTTCACGCTGGCGGTCTTGTAGCCGATGCCCGAGTAACCAACGCCGTTCAGCGAAGAGCTGATCGACTGCACGACCGAAGCCGAGCCTGGTTGTTCGTTGACGTTTGGCTTGTAGTCGCCTTTGCACAGGGCTTCTTCCTTGAAGTAGCCATAGGTGCCGGATACCGAGTTACGACCGAACAGCTGAACCGGCTTGTTGGCCAGGTCGCCGGTCACACCCAGGTCGCCCCAGGTTTTCACGTCGGCTTTAGCGCCGCACAGACGAGTCGACGAGAAGATCGCATCGACCTGTTCCATGGTCAGGTGCTGGATCGGGTTGTCCTTGTGCACGAATACCGCCAGGGCGTCCACGGCAACCGGGATGGCGGTAGGCTTGTAACCGTATTTGGTTTCGAAAGCCTGCAGCTCGTTATCCTTCATCTTGCGGCTCATCGGGCCCAGGTTGGAGGTGCCTTCGGTGAGCGCCGGTGGCGCGGTGGAGGAGCCGGCGGCCTGAATCTGGATGTTTACGTTCGGGTATTCTTTCTTGTAGTTCTCGGCCCACAAGGTCATCAGGTTGGCCAGGGTATCGGAGCCGACGCTGGACAGGTTGCCCGACACACCGGTGGTCTTGGTGTAGCTCGGGATCGCAGGGTCTACAGCGGCAACCGCATTGGCAGTTGCAACGCCAGCAGCGACAAACGTCATTGCCGCCATCAAACGCTTCAGTTTCATGCCTTACTCCTAGCAGATAGGGTGTGTTAAGTCGGCCAAGTATCGGTAAGCCGTGTGAACACTCTATGGCTGAAATATGACAATTGGATGAAAGGCCAGTATCGAGTTCTACACGATGATTCGTGGCGCTCTCCATCGCGAGCAAGCTTGCTCGCGATGAGGCCAGTGCAGCCAGTGAGCGATTCGGACCTAGCGCCCCTTCTTCCAAAGATACCCACCCACCACAATCCCGATCCCGCAGATGGCCGCCACGTAATATGCCGGCCCCATCGAGCTCTCTTTCAACAGCAGGGTCACGATCATCGGCGTCAACCCGCCGAAGATTGCATAGGCCAGGTTGTAGGAGAACGACAGGCCGCTGAAGCGCACCACGGCCGGGAAGGCATTGACCATGACATAAGGTACCGCGCCGATGGTACCTACCAGCAAGCCACTCAAGGCATACAGTGGGAACAACCATTCGGGGTGGTCGAACAGGCAGTGGTAGAAGGTCCAGAAGGTGATCAACAGCAAACCACTGCCGAAGACAAACACCCGGCCAGCACCAAAACGGTCGGCCAGCACACCTGCACCGATGCAACCGAAACTCAGGAACACGATCGCCAGGCTGTTGGCCTGCAACGCGGTGGTCGGACTGAAGTGGTACACCGTCTGCAGCACGGTCGGTGTCATCAGGATGACCACAATGACGCCGGCCGACAGCAGCCAGGTCAGCAGCATGGAAATGGCGATGGCGCCGCGATGATCACGCAGCACGGCCCGCAGCGGCACTTCCTCGGCCAGGGCCTTGCGCAGTTGCAGCTCGGCGAACACCGGGGTTTCGTGCAACCAGCGGCGCAGGTACACCGAAAACAGCCCGAACACGCCACCCAGCAGGAACGGAATCCGCCAGGCGTAATCGGCCACTTCCACCGACGTATATAGGCTATTGATGGCCGTGGCGACCAGCGAACCCAACAGAATCCCCGCCGTCAGGCCGCAGGTCAGCGTGCCGCAGGCATAGCCAATATGGCGCCTCGGAACGTGTTCGGAAACGAATACCCAGGCGCCCGGCACTTCCCCGCCAATGGCCGCGCCCTGGATCACGCGCATCAGCAACAGCAGGATGGGCGCCCACATGCCGATCTGTGCATAAGTGGGCAGCAGGCCCATGATCAGGGTCGGCACGGCCATCATGAAAATGCTCAGGGTGAACATCTTCTTGCGCCCCAGCAGATCGCCGAAGTGGGCCATGACGATCCCGCCCAGCGGCCGGGCCAGGTAACCGGCGGCAAAAATGCCGAACGTCTGCATCAAGCGCAGCCATTCGGGCATTTCGGCAGGGAAGAACAATTTGCCGACCACGGTGGCAAAGAACACGAAAATGATGAAATCGTAGAACTCCAGCGCACCGCCCAGGGCAGAAAGCGACAGCGTCTTGTAATCGTTGCGGGTCAATGGACGTGCGGATTGTGCGGGCGTCGCCGTGCTCGAAGGCGCAGTGGTCATGGCAAGGGCTTCTCTTATAGTGGGTTCTGCAACCCTGCCAACACGGGTTGGGGGCCTGGGCAGGTCCGGCACGATAGCAAATTGTTCGAAAAAGCACATAGAGGTGCGTATTTGATAGTCAAAATCAGAACCGAGTGGTCGTCTCGACGTCTATCGCCCGATATACTCGCAACCTTGCAGTACTCTGTAAGGGGTTGCTGTGCGAAAACGTCGTTGGTGGCGTAGTACCAAAACCAGCCGGTTTCGCAGAGTTTCCCTTTGGCACGCCTTTACGAAAAACGTGACGAACGCAGTATGTTCGGGCTGAATCGTTTTTTACAAAGACGGCTATTCACCTGAAGTACAAGACAGCGTTACGGGTCAGAGGCACCCCCGGCATGATAGAGCTCGAACAAGAAGATCCAATCCCGCAAGGCGACCTGGCCCTGCAAATCACCGCGCTCCCTCGCGAGACCAACGGCTTCGGCGATATTTTCGGCGGCTGGCTGGTGTCCCAGATGGACCTGGCCGGCACCGCCATGGCCAGCAAAGTGGCGGGCGGACGCGTGGCCACCGTGGCGATCGATCGCATGGCGTTCCTGGTGCCGGTGGCGGTGGGTGCGCAGTTGTCGTTCTATACCCAGGCGCTGGAAATCGGCCGCAGCTCGATCCAGATGATGGTCGAGGTCTGGAGCGACGACCCGCTGTCCAGTGAATGGCGCAAGGTGACCGAGGCGGTATTTGTCTTCGTCGCCATCGACGGCAGCGGTCGCACCCGCTCGGTTCCGCCGCGCGCCCGTTAAACACGGCGACCGTTTTGCGGTCCATTGCAGTCCCTGTTCCCGAGCGAGATTTGCAACATGCCTACGCCCAACGTCGAAGCCGTCAAACTGGATGAACTGAACGCTTGGCGCATCCGCCACGGTCAGGCCGAGTTGCTGGTGGCCCAACAAGGCGCACATATCCTCAGTTATCAAGTGGACGGCCAGCCGCCGCTGATCTGGCTCAACGACCAGGCCACGTTCAAGGCCGGCAAGAGCATCCGCGCAGGCGTGCCGGTGTGCTGGCCGTGGTTCGGCAACCTGACACGCAACCCCGACAGCGTCCAGGCCATGCGCGTGAGCAACGACCCGGCCACCGCCCACGGCCTGGTCCGGACGATGGATTGGGCGTTGAAGGGCATTGAAGTCGAAGGCGAAAGCCTCAAGGTGGAATTCGTGTTGCCCTACTCCGAGAACGGCCTCCCGGGCTGGCCTCACCAGGTCGACCTGACGCTGGCCATCGTGATGGACGAGCAACTGCACATCCGCCTCACCAGCCATAACCGTGGCAGCGAAACCGTCGCCCTCAGCCAGGCGCTGCACAGCTACTTTGCCGTGAGCGACGTACGTAACGTGCAGGTCGAAGGTGTGGATGGCTTGAGCTACATCGAGACCCTGGATGGCTGGAAAACCGTCACCCAGGCCGGCGACCTGCACTTTGCTGGCGAGACCGACCGCATCTACCTCGATACCCCGCCAAAGCTGAGCATTATTGACCCGCACTGGCAACGACGGATCGAGCTGACCAGCAGCGGTTCGCGCTCGGCGGTGATCTGGAACCCCTGGACCGAACGCGCCCAGACCTTCAGCGACATGGCCGACGACGGCTGGCAGCGCATGCTGTGCATCGAGACCGCGAACGTGCTGGACGATGTGGTGACGTTACTGCCGCAGGCCAGCCATACCCTCGGTGTGAGCCTCTGCAGCAAGCCGCTCTAACACACCCTGAAAAACCCCATGTGGGAGCGAGCAGGCTCGCTCCCAACAGTGGACTCGTACCAGACCTACAAATCCGCCTCCTGCACCACGCGCACCTTCTCCGCCTCCAGCGCATACGCCGCACTCGCCAGATCATTGTCGACCTTTTCGATTTTCAACGTGCCCGTCACCCAGAGCGGTGTATAGATGTCGTCCAGCTTCAGACCCTTGCGATAGCGCACCAGCACCAACTGATTAGGCGGCGGTGGCGGAACGTGGATGCAGGCGCCGGGGTAAGGCACCAGGAAAAACAGCGTGCTGCGGCCCTTGGCGTCGGTTTCCAGCGGCACCGGATAACCGCCGATGCGGATGCGCTTATCGTTCATCGCCGCCACGGTCCTGGTCGAATACATCACCGCCGGCAAGCCCTTGCTTTGCTTCAGGCCACCTTTTTCGGTGAAGGTGCCGCTGGCTTCCGGGGAGTCGTGGTCAATCTCGGGCATGGCCTCGAGGGCTTTCTGGTCCGACTTGGGCATCAGTTCGAGCCAGTCGGTTTCCGGCAGTTCGCCAGCATGGGCTAGGCCACTGCCCAGCAGAAGAAGGGTCAACAAGAGACGGCGCATGAAAGGGCTCGGCAATGAGTGGAAAGTGAAACGCCGAGCATTCTAGCCCCCTCTGCTCGTCACGCGGAGGGGGCCTTGATGCAATGGGATCAGTTTCTTTTGATCAGGCCGTAAATCACCAGTAACACGATCGCGCCCACCAGGGCCCCGATGAAACTAGCACCTTGGCCGGCATGGTAGATGCCCAGGGCCTGACCGCCGTAAGTGGCTGCCAACGAACCGCCGATGCCGAGCAGGATGGTCATGATCCAGCCCATGCTGTCATCGCCCGGTTTCAGGAAGCGTGCCAGCAGGCCAATGATTCCCATGGCATTGCCCTCTGGTTGGATAGCGATGCCAAAGCCTGGACAGACTTTGGCACTTAGCCATGAGAGAGGTTCGCCGACGAATGGTTCCACCGACGCTGCGGATTATTGCTCGGCGATCAGCGCCTCGACCTTGATGATCTGCTGGGCCAGCGTTGCCCGGTCCGCGCAACGCAGGTTGGCGTGACCGACCTTGCGTCCAGCCTTGAACGCCTTGCCATAGTGATGCAAATGGCAGTCAGCGATCGACAGGACTTTTTCGCTGTCCGGGACCTTGCCGATGAAGTTGAGCATCGCGCTCTCACCGACCTTGGCGGTCGACCCCAGCGGCAGCCCAGCCACCGCCCGCAGGTGGTTTTCGAACTGGCTGCACTCGGCGCCTTCGGTGGTCCAGTGCCCGGAGTTGTGTACCCGAGGTGCGATTTCGTTGGCCTTGAGGCCGCCGTCCACTTCAAAGAACTCGAACGCCATCACGCCGACATAGTCGAGCTGCTTGAGCACCCGACTCGAATAGTCCTCGGCCAGGGCCTGCAATGGATGATCGGTGCTGGCCACGGACAACTTGAGGATGCCGTCCTGGTGGGTGTTGTGCACCAGCGGGTAGAAGCGGATTTCACCGTCACGGGCGCGTACGGCGATCAGCGAAACTTCCCCGGTGAACGGCACGAAGCCTTCCAGCAGGCAGGCCACGCTGCCAAGTTCGGCAAACGTGCCAACCACGTCTTCAGGCTTGCGCAGGACTTTCTGGCCCTTGCCGTCATAACCCAGGGTGCGGGTCTTGAGCACGGCGGGCAGGCCGATGGCCGCGACTGCGGCGTCCAGGTCGGCCTGGGACTGAATGTCGGCGAAGGCCGGCGTGGGGATGCCCAGGTCCTTGAACAGGTTCTTTTCGAACCAGCGGTCACGGGCGATCCGCAAGGCTTCGGCGCTCGGAAAGACCGGGACGAACTGGGACAGGAAGGCCACGGTTTCGGCCGGGACGCTTTCGAACTCGAAGGTCACCAGGTCGACTTCATCGGCCAATTGGCGCAGGTGATCCTGGTCGCCGTAGTCGGCCCGCAGGTGTTCACCCAGTGCCGCGGCGCAGGCGTCCGGCGCCGGGTCCAGGAAAGCGAAGTTCATCCCCAGCGGTGTACCTGCCAGGGCCAACATGCGACCCAACTGGCCGCCACCGATTACACCGATCTTCATTCGTCAACAACCTCAGGCAATGCGTGGGTCTGGATTGTCCAGGACGCTGTCTGTCTGCTCAGCGCGGAATTTTTTCAGCACGGTATGAAACTGTGGGTGCTTGGCACCCAGGATGCTCGCCGACAGCAGGGCTGCGTTGATCGCGCCAGCCTTGCCGATGGCCAGCGTCGCGACCGGGATGCCGGCCGGCATCTGCACGATCGACAGCAACGAATCGACGCCCGAGAGCATCGCAGACTGGACCGGCACGCCCAGCACCGGCAGGTGGGTCTTGGCCGCACACATGCCTGGCAAATGGGCGGCGCCACCGGCACCAGCGATGATGACCTCGATGCCACGCGCCTCGGCCTCTTCGGCGTACTGGAACAGCAGGTCCGGGGTACGGTGGGCGGAGACCACTTTCACCTCGTAAGGGATGCCGAGCTTTTCCAGCATATCGGCGGTGTGGCTAAGGGTGGACCAATCGGACTTGGAGCCCATGATCACGCCAACCAGTGCACTCATCGTCGTGCCTCTTCTCTCTGGGCGCCCGCAGGCGCGTCAAAAAACAACAAGCCACGCAGGAAACCGGCGTGGCTTGTTGTACGAATTATGGCCGGGCGAACCGACCGAAGGCCGGGCAGTATACCGAAAATGGTGCGTTAAACGCACTTTCGCCGACCATCTGTCGTTTGGGGTGAAGTGGCGGCTTTATTGACTCTCAGGTCAGCGAACCATCACCACAACTCCCTTGTGGAGCGGGCTTGCTCACGAAGGCGGTGGGTCAGCCAAGATGAGGGCGACTGGCACACCGCCTTCGCGAGCAAGCCCGCTCACACAAAGGGTTCTGCGTTGTTTTCAAGATCCGTTGGCACCCTGAGCTACACCACCTTCGAGCTTGCGCCACAACAACCGCACATTGGCCTTGCGCACCAGGGCGCAGCGGTACAGGCGGATCTCCAATGGCACGTGCCATTGCGAGCCGCCGCAGATCACCAGTTCGCCCCGGGCCAGTTCGGCGCGTACGCTCAGGTGCGGCACCCAGGCGATGCCCAGGCCTTCCAGGGCCATGCTTTTGAGGCTATCGGCCATGGCCGTCTCGTAGATCGTGGTAAAACGCAGCGCCCGCTGGCGCAACAACTGGTTGACCGAACGCCCGAGGAAGGCCCCGGCGCTGTAGGCCAGCAGCGGCACGCTGGCCTCACCTTCAAGGTCGAACAGCGGGTTGCCGTTGGCATCGGCGGCGCACACCGGCAGCATTTCAGTCTGCCCCAGGTGCAGCGATGGGAAGATCTCCGGGTCCATCTGCATCGCCGAATCCGGATCGTAGAAGGCCAGCATCAGGTCGCACCCCCCTTCACGCAAGGCGTGGACGGCGTCGCCGACGTTGGTGGCCACCAGCCGCGTGGCGATGTTCATTCCTTCGTTGCGCAGTTGCGCGATCCAGCGCGGAAAAAAGCCCAGCGCCAGGGAGTGAGCAGCGGCCACTTGTATGACTTCGCCCTGCCCGCCTTCCAGGTGATGCAAATGGCGCAACACTTCACCCAGTTGCTCGACCACCGTGCGCGCCGTCACCAGGAACAACTGCCCCGCCGCCGTCAGTTCGACGGGTGTGCGTGAACGGTTGACCAAGGTCAGCCCCAGCGCCGCCTCGAGGCTGCGGATTCGCCGGCTGAAGGCCGGTTGCGTCACAAAACGCCGCTCGGCCGCCTGGGAGAAACTGCGGGTAGCGGCCAGGGCACTGAAGTCCTCAAGCCATTTGCTTTCAAGATTCATCACGTCTCCCTTACACGCACCAAAACAGGTCACACGTTCGTCGCACCGCCGACGTCACGCCAACATTATGCCGAATATGCATAGGCCAGTGCTTAACAGCATTGGCCCTATTTTTTTCGAGAGCCTAGGATTCGCAGCGTTCCGGCTCAGACCGGGTTCTTATCGAGATGATTTCCATCATGTCCTCCGCTGCATCCTTCCGCACAGAAAAAGACCTGCTTGGCGTACTCGAAGTACCAGCGCAAGCGTATTACGGCATCCAGACCCTGCGAGCGGTAAACAACTTCCGTCTCTCCGGCGTCCCGATCTCGCATTACCCTAAGCTGGTGGTCGGTCTGGCAATGGTCAAACAGGCCGCCGCTGACGCCAACCGCGAACTGGGCCAGCTCAGCGAAGCCAAGCACGCCGCCATCAGTGAAGCCTGTGCACGATTGATCCGCGGCGATTTCCACGAAGAATTCGTGGTGGACATGATCCAGGGCGGCGCCGGCACGTCGACCAACATGAATGCCAACGAAGTCATCGCCAACATCGCGCTGGAGGCCATGGGCCACCAGAAAGGCGAGTACCAGTACCTGCACCCCAACAACGACGTGAACATGGCGCAGTCCACCAACGACGCCTACCCAACCGCGATCCGCCTGGGTCTGCTGCTGGGTCACGACGCCTTGCTGGCCAGCCTCGACAGCCTGATCCAGGCGTTCGCGGCCAAGGGTGAAGCATTCAGCCACGTCCTGAAAATGGGTCGCACCCAGTTGCAAGACGCCGTGCCGATGACCCTCGGCCAGGAATTCCGCGCCTTCGCCACCACCCTGAGCGAAGACTTGGCGCGCCTGAAAACCCTGGCGCCTGAACTGCTCACCGAAGTGAACCTGGGCGGCACCGCCATCGGCACCGGCATCAACGCCGACCCGCGCTACCAGGCCCTGGCCGTGCAGCGCCTGGCGACCATCAGCGGCCAGCCGCTGGTTCCGGCCGCCGACCTGATCGAAGCCACTTCCGACATGGGCGCCTTCGTGCTGTTCTCCGGCATGCTCAAGCGTACCGCGGTCAAGTTGTCGAAGATCTGCAACGACCTGCGCCTGCTGTCCAGCGGCCCACGCACCGGCATCAACGAAATCAACCTGCCGGCCCGCCAGCCAGGCAGTTCGATCATGCCCGGCAAGGTCAACCCGGTGATCCCGGAAGCGGTCAACCAGGTGGCATTCCAGATCATCGGCAACGACCTGGCCCTGACCATCGCGGCCGAAGGCGGTCAATTGCAACTGAACGTGATGGAGCCGTTGATCGCCTTCAAGATCTTCGACTCGATCCGCCTGCTGCAACGGGCCATGGACATGCTGCGCGAGCACTGCATCGTCGGCATCACCGCCAACGAAGCACGCTGCCGCGAACTGGTCGAGCACTCGATCGGCCTGGTCACCGCCCTGAACCCGTACATCGGCTATGAAAACGCCACCCGCATCGCCCGTGTTGCCCTGGAAAGTGGCCGCGGCGTGCTGGAACTGGTGCGCGAAGAAGGCTTGCTCGACGACGCCATGCTCGACGACATCCTGCGCCCGGAAAACATGATTGCTCCGCGTCTGGTCCCGCTCAAAGCGTGATCGACACGACCACCGCTCACCAGGTCGAGGGACTAGACACCTCTCACCTTTTGAGGGCTTGGGGATCTTCCCCAAGCCCTTTTTTTAATTGATAGCAGCAAAGGATGACTGAACCTGTGGGAAGGAACCTGCTCGTGATAAACAACGACGCGCTGCCCGTTGTAAACCGCGTCGCCAGTCAACGCGAGCAGGCTCGCCCCCACAATAACCTGACCAAAAGGCCAGGTGTTTCAAAGGGTTCGTTTCGTCGGACGCACCACAACTGTGCAGACGGGCACCGCACTGATAGGTATAGTGCCGCCCCTCTTCGCATGAGTGGTCGTCTGCAGCGGACCCCTTAAACATGCGAAAACCGAACTAATAACAAACCCGCGAAAATGGACCGGGACGAAACATCGCCTCAACTGTTGGGCCGCGCGCCGACCGATGTAACGTGATGTTTCCAAATGGCCAGCATTTGCTTAAACAAAAAACAGCGAGGAATACTCATGCTTGAAGTCATCAACGACTTCCTCTCAGGGAAAGTGCTGATTGCGCTCATCGTCGGGCTCGGGAGCTACTTCACGATCCGCTCGCGTTTCGTCCAGTTCCGTCACTTCTTTCATATGTTCGCGGTGTTCCGTGACAGCCTGAAGGCCAGTGCTGGCCAGCTCAGTTCTTTCCAAGCCTTGATGCTCAGCCTGGCCGGTCGTGTCGGCGCGGGTAACATCGCCGGTGTCGGCATCGCCGTGACCCTCGGTGGTCCTGGTGCGGTGTTCTGGATGTGGGTGACCGCTCTGGTCGGCATGTCCAGCAGCTTCTTCGAGTGCTCCCTCGGCCAGCTCTACAAGCGCTGCGACTCCGAAGGCCAGTTCCGTGGCGGCCCGTCCTATTACATCCAGCACGGCCTGCAAAAGCGCTGGTTGGGCATGATCATGGCGGTCCTGCTGCTGGTCACCTTCGGCTTCGCCTTCAACGGCCTGCAAGCCCACGCCGTCACCCATTCCCTGAACAACGCCTTCGGCTTCGACACCACCTACACCGGCCTGGGCCTGGCGGTACTGTTGGGCCTGGTGTTCATCGGCGGGATCAAGCGCATCGCCAAGGTGGCCGACCTGCTGGTACCGGTCAAGACCCTGGCGTACATCGGCGTGACCCTCTACGTGATCGTGCTGCAGTTCGAACATGTACCGGAGATGCTGGCGACCATCGTCAGAAGCGCCTTCGGTCTGGACCAGGCCTTTGGCGGCCTGATCGGCAGCGCCATCGTCATGGGCGTCAAGCGTGGCGTGTTCGCCAACGAAGCCGGCCTGGGCAGCGCGCCTAACGTGGCCGCCGTCGCGTCGGTCGAGCACCCGGTAGCCCAGGGCGTAGTACAGGCGTTCAGCGTATTCCTGGACACCTTCCTGATCTGCACCTGCACCGCGCTGCTGATCCTGCTGTCGGGCTTCTACACCCCAGGCTTCGAAGGCGACGGCATTGCCCTGACCCAGAACGCCCTGGCGGCCGTCGTGGGTGACTGGGGACGGATATTCATCTCCGTGGCCCTGTCCTTGTTTGTGTTCACCTCGATCCTCTACAACTACTATCTGGGCGAGAACAACCTGCGCTTCATGCTGGGTGAAAACCGCAAGGCCCTGATCGCCTACCGTGCGCTGGTCCTGGTCCTGATTTTCTGGGGCGCCATCGAAAACCTCGGCACCGTGTTCGCCTTCGCCGACATCACCATGACGCTGCTGGCGTTCGTGAACCTGATCGCGCTGTTCCTGCTGTTCAAGGTCGGCATGCGCATCCTGCGTGACTACGATGAGCAACGTTCGGCTGGCATCAAGACCCCTGTCTTTGACTCCAGCAAGTTCCCGGACCTGGATCTGGACCGCAAGGCTTGGCCTGCCAACCCAGCGGCACCGGTTGCCAAACCTGACGCCGCTGTTGCTGGCCTGACCGCAGCGCAACGCTGATCGGTAAAGCTGTTTGGAAAGAACCGGGCGCATCCCCTGCGCCCGGCGTGACACAGCCTAAGGTCGGCGTCATGCTCGACCTTATGTTGTGGCAGCTAACCCAAGCTGCCGTTTTCGTCCTCGGAGAACAACCCCATGAATGGCTTGACCTACCCTGCCGCCCAGCACGTCATGGTGCTCTATACCGGCGGCACCATCGGCATGCAGGCCAGCGCCCACGGCCTGGCCCCGGCATCCGGTTTCGAAGCGCGGATGCGTGATTACCTGCACAGCCAACCCGAACTCGTCGTGCCGCAATGGCGCTTCCGGGAAATGTCGCCGCTGATCGACAGCGCCAACATGACCCCGGCTTACTGGCAGCAACTGCGCGAAGCGGTGGTTGATGCCGTGGACGTGCAAGGCTGCGACAGCGTGTTGATCCTGCACGGCACCGACACCCTGGCCTACAGCGCCGCGGCGATGAGTTTCCAACTGCTGGGCTTGCATGCGCGGGTCTGCTTCACCGGTTCCATGCTGCCCGCCGGCGTGACCGACAGCGACGCCTGGGAAAACCTCAGCGGCGCGCTGGTCGCCCTCGGCCAAGGCCTGGCGCCGGGCGTGCACCTGTACTTCCACGGTGAACTGCTGGCGCCGACCCGTTGCGCGAAGGTGCGTAGCTTCGGTCGCCACCCGTTCAAGCGCCTGGAACGCCAGGGCGGCGGCACCCAGGTGTCCTCCCTGCCGGCGCAGTTGAATTACAACCAGCCCAAGCAACTGGCGAACATCGCGGCGCTGCCGTTGTTTCCCGGCATCAGCGCCGAGATCCTGGATGGCCTGCTGGGCAGCGGCCTCCAGGGCCTGGTGCTGGAATGTTACGGCAGCGGCACCGGGCCGAGCGAAAACCCGGCCTTCCTCGCCAGCCTCGAGCGGGCGCGGGACAGCGGCGTGGTGGTCGTGGCGGTGACCCAATGCCACGAAGGGGGCGTCGAGCTGGATGTCTATGAAGCTGGCAGCCGCTTGCGGGGTGTCGGGGTGTTGTCTGGCGGTGGCATGACCCGCGAAGCCGCGTTCGGCAAGCTGCAGGCCTTGATTGGCGCGGGGCTGCCGGTGGAAGAAGTTCGGCGGCTGGTAGAGCTGGACCTGTGTGGCGAGCTGAGCTGACACCCGACAAACCCTGTGGGAGTTTTTGCTCCCACAGGCTCGCACATTGGATGCTGTGCTGACCTTCCGATGTTCACCCGGCATGTAACTTGCTCCGTTTCCAGCCTTCCCCAGGCTGGAAACGGACATGCTTCATTCCCACCTCACCACCCTCAACGCCGTCTCCCTGGTGCTGAGCACCTTCAAGAACCAAGGGCTATCCAGTGAGGCATTGCTCGCCGGCAGCGGCATCAGCACGGCGGACCTGAGCCGGGCCGATACGCGTATCACCACCAACCAGGAGATGCAGGTCTGCGCCAACGCCGTCGCCCTCAAGCGCGACATCGGCCTGGAGCTGGGCCTGCGCATGCACGTTTCGTCCTACGGCATGCTCGGCTATGCGCTGCTGACCAGTGCCACCTTAGGTGACGCCTTGCGCCTGGCGCTGCACTATCCGGCGCTATTGGGAACACTCTTCGAGCTGAACCTGGACGATGACGGCCAGTGCATCTGGTTCAGCGCCAGCGATTATCGGGAGAGCCCGGCCCTGGCGGCGTTCAATGCCGAGTTCTGCATGGTTTCGTTGAAGATCATCTGTAACGACCTCCTTGGCCATGCACTGCCCTTGCACGCTGCGCGCTTCGAACATCCGGCCCCCGATTACCAGGCGCGCTACGCCGCGCTCTTCGATTGCCCGGTGCGCTTCGACAGCGTCGATAACGCGTTCGCCTTCGAGCGCCACTGGCTCGACCAACCCTTGCCCCTGGCCGACCCCATCACCCATCACGCCATGGCTGAGCGCTGCCGCCGACAAAACACCGAGTTCACCGGACGCCAGGCCTGGCTGGGTCGGATCCGCCAGTTGCTCGACACCCAACTGGACGCCGCCCCCGGGCTGGAAGGCCTGGCCGAACAAATGAACTGCTCGGCCCGCACCTTGCGGCGCCACCTCAAGGACCTGGGCTGCAGCTACCAGGAACTGCTGGACGAACTGCGCTTCGAACGGGCCAAGCAGATGCTCTGCGAGGACCAATTGCCGATCTACCGAATCGCCGAACGACTGGGCTTCAGTGAAACCGCCAGCTTCCGTCATGCCTTCGTGCGCTGGAGCGGGGTGGCGCCCAGCCAGTTCAGGGCCTGACGCCCTGTGGGAGCAAGGCTTGCCCGCGATGGCAATATGACTAACCCCGCAAAAACGCCTGATGCAACGCATCCACCGTCTCGAAGTGATACGCCGGGGCCTCGGCGCTGAGTTCTTCATGGCTGCCAAACCCATACCCCACCGCCGCCGCACCCAAGCCATTGCTGCGGGCGCCGATCAGGTCGTGTTTGCGGTCACCGATCATTAGGGTGCTGGCCGGGTCGAGGCCTTCTTCGGCCAGCAGGTGGGCGATCAGCTCGACTTTATTGGAGCGGGTGCCGTCCAGTTCGCTGCCGTAGATCACCTTGAAGTGCCGGGCGAAGTCGAAGTGGCGGGCGATTTCCCGGGCGAAGACCCAGGGTTTGGAGGTGGCTATGTACAACTGGCGCCCTTGGCCGCCCAAGGTTTCCAGCAACGGCATCACGCCATCAAAGACGCGGTTTTCATACAGCCCAGTGACCTTAAAGCGTTCGCGATAGAAATTCACCGCTTCCCAGGCCTTCGCTTCGTCGAAGTCATAAAACTGCATGAAGGCCTGCAACAGCGGCGGGCCGATGAAAGGCTCGAGGCGGGTCAGGTCGGGTTCGTCGATGCCCAGTTTGCTCAAGGCGAATTGGATCGAACGGGTGATGCCCTCGCGGGGGTCAGTGAGGGTGCCGTCGAGGTCGAACAGTACGGTTGGGTAATGCATGAACTTTCCTGGAAGTGGCGGGGCGATTCAGTCCTGGTCGTAGCCTTCGGCCAGATGCAGGTCCTTGAGCTTCACGTAGTTCGCCGCGCTGTAGGTGAAGAAGGCGCGCTCCTTGTCCGTCAGCGGCCGGGCCTGCTTCACCGGGCTGCCCACATACAAAAAACCGCTTTCCAGACGCTTGCCCGGCGGTACCAGGCTGCCGGCACCGATGATCACATCGTCTTCGACCACCGCGCCGTCCATGACGATGCTGCCCATGCCGATCAGGACCCGGCTGCCCACGGAGCAACCATGGAGCATGACCTTGTGGGCGACGGTCACGTCGTCGCCGATCAGCAACGGGAAACCCTCGGGGTTAAAGGGGCCGGCGTGGGTGATGTGCAGCACACAACCATCCTGGACGCTGGTACGCGCACCGATACGGATGCGGTGCATGTCACCGCGAATGACTGTCAGCGGCCAGACGGAGCTGTCTTCGCCGATTTCAACGTCGCCGATCACCACTGCGGTGCTGTCGACAAAAGCGCCACGGGCTAGCCGCGGGCGGTGGTTCTGGTACGTGCGAAGGGTCACGATAGGCTCTCTCTTATCCGGTGATAGGCGCTGCTAGCTGCGGTGAACGTCGATTGTAATTAAGATGGGCCCATGTTTCTTCCAGCCAAGGTGTCGACCGTGAGCGTGAACAACCCTCTTTTACAGCCCTATGACCTGCCGCCATTCTCGGCGATCCGTGCCGAGCACGTGCAACCGGCCATCGAGCAGATCCTGGCTGACAACCGCGCCGCCATCACCGAACTCCTCAAGACCCAAGTCCAGCAGCCTACCTGGGCCGGCCTGGTCTTGGCGATGGACGAGCTCAATGATCGCCTGGGCGCTGCCTGGAGCCCGGTCAGCCATTTGAACGCGGTGCGCAACAGCCCTGAACTGCGCGAAGCCTACGAGGCCTGCCTGCCGGCGCTGAGTGCCTACTCCACCGAGCTGGGCCAGAACCGCGAGCTGTTCCAGGCCTTTGAAGCCCTGGCGAACAGCCCTGAAGCCGCCGACTTCGACGTCGCGCAGAAAACCATCCTGGAACATTCCCTGCGTGACTTCCGCCTGTCGGGTATCGACCTGCCGCCCGAGCAGCAGAAGCGCTATGCCGAGGTACAGAGCAAACTGTCCGAGCTGGGCAGCCGCTTCTCCAATCAACTGCTGGACGCGACTCAGGCCTGGACCAAGCACGTCACCTTTGAGGCCGCCCTCGCCGGCCTGACCGACTCGGCCAAGGCACAAATGGCCGCCGCTGCCCAGGCCAAAGAGCTGGACGGCTGGCTGATCAACCTGGAGTTCCCCAGCTATTACGCAGTAATGACCTACGCCGAAGACCGCGCCCTGCGTGAAGAAGTCTACGCCGCCTACTGCACTCGCGCGTCGGACCAGGGCCCGAATGCCGACCAGAACGACAACGGCCCGGTGATGGAACAGATCCTCGACCTGCGCCAGGAGCTGGCCCAACTGCTCGGCTTCGCCAACTTCGCCGAGTTGAGCCTGGCCACCAAGATGGCCGAATCCAGCGATCAGGTCCTCAGTTTCCTGCGGGACCTGGCCAAGCGCAGCAAGCCATTCGCCGCCCTGGACCTGGAACAACTCAAGGCCTTCGCCGCCGAACAGGGCTGCCCCGACCTGCAAAGCTGGGACAGCGGTTTCTACGGTGAAAAACTGCGCCAGCAGCGTTACAGCGTGGCCCAGGAAGCGCTGCGTGCGTACTTCCCGATCGACAAGGTACTGGGCGGCCTGTTCGCCATCGTGCAACGCCTCTACGGCATCGAGATCGCCGAACTGAAAGGCTTCGACACCTGGCACCCGGACGTGCGCCTGTTCGAAATCAAGGAGAACGGCCAGCACGTCGGCCGCTTCTTCTTTGACCTCTACGCCCGCGCCAACAAGCGTGGCGGGG
The DNA here is from genome assembly GCF_963970515.1 of Pseudomonas sp. RL_5y_Pfl2_73. Taxonomy (NCBI): domain Bacteria; kingdom Pseudomonadati; phylum Pseudomonadota; class Gammaproteobacteria; order Pseudomonadales; family Pseudomonadaceae; genus Pseudomonas; species Pseudomonas sp. RL_5y_Pfl2_73. Next base: position 53,759 of record NZ_CAXAPD010000027.1, read on the forward strand.
CCTGGATGGACGGCGCCCGCGACCGTCGTCGCACCATCGACGGCGTCCTGCAAAGCCCGGTGGCCAACCTGGTGTGCAACTTCACCCCGGCCGACAGTGGCAAACCGGCCCTGCTGACCCACGATGAAGTCACCACCCTGTTCCACGAATTCGGCCATGGCCTGCACCACCTGCTGACCCGCGTCGAACACGCCGGCGTGTCCGGCATCAACGGCGTGGCCTGGGATGCCGTGGAGCTGCCAAGCCAGTTCATGGAAAACTGGTGCTGGGAACCTGAAGGCCTGGCGCTGATTTCCGGCCACTACGAAACCGGCGAGCCGCTGCCCCAGGACCTGCTGGAAAAAATGCTCGCGGCGAAAAACTTCCAGTCCGGCCTGATGATGGTCCGCCAGCTGGAGTTCTCGCTGTTCGACTTCGAGCTGCACGCCACCCACGGCGACGGCCGTAGCGTGCTGCAAGTGCTCGAGGGCGTGCGCGACGAAGTGTCGGTCATGCGTCCACCGGCCTATAACCGCTTCCCCAACAGCTTCGCCCACATCTTCGCCGGCGGCTACGCGGCGGGTTACTACAGCTACAAATGGGCAGAAGTGTTGTCGGCCGATGCGTTCTCCAGGTTCGAAGAGGACGGCGTGCTCAACGCTGACACCGGGCGCGCCTTCCGTGAGGCGATCCTGGCGCGCGGTGGCTCGCAGGAGCCGATGGTGCTGTTCGTCGACTTCCGGGGCCGTGAGCCGTCGATTGACGCACTCTTGCGCCACAGCGGCCTGACCGAGGACGCGGCAGCATGAGCGAGGGACCTGTGATTACCAAAAAGCGCTTTATCGCCGGGGCGGTCTGCCCGGCCTGCAGCGAGCCGGACAAATTGATGATGTGGAACGAAGACGGCGTGCCGCACCGTGAATGTGTGGCCTGCGGTTATTGCGACACACTCAACGAGCAAGGCCTGTCGGTGCCCAAGGAATTGGGCACCCGGGTCAATACCTCGGCGCTCAAGGTGCCGGACGCCAAGGTCCAGGCCGTGCAGTTTTTCCCCAACCCCAAGTTGAAGAAAAAACCGACGGAATGATCCGGTATCACCTTCCGGGCCCCACGGCCCGGAAGCGATACATATATACCGCAGCGTCAAATCCCTTCCTCTTCAGACTGGCCTGACACGTCCAGATTGACAGGAAGTCTCCATGCGCCACGCCAGTAACCCACTGCTACAGCCCCATGTCCTGCCGCCCTTCTCAGAAATTCAAGCCGAACATTTCCCCCCCGCCCTCGACCAGATCATCGCCGAAAGCCGCGCTCAAGTGGCCGAGATCATCAGAACTCAAACGCCCTATCCCACTTGGGATGACTTGGTGCTGGCCATGGATGAAATCCATGCGCGGCTGAGAGGTTTCGGCTACGTGCTGGATCGCCTGGCCTCAACCTGGACCGCAGACGCCTGGGAGCAGGTTTCAGACGATTGTCGGGAACGACTGAATAATTTCCGCCGCACACTGAGTCAAAATCTCGAGTTGTCCCAGCTCTATCAACGCCTGGCTGACAGTCAGATAGCCGTGCATTTCTCACCCGCGAGAAAAAGAACGCTGGCTAAAATCCTGCGGCGGCTTCGCCCGAACTCACTCGCACCCGACGTACAAGCCGCTTTGAAAGATCTGAAACTGCGTATCCGTGGCGCCGAAATGTTGTTCATGAAGCATTTGGAAGAGGCCAACAAGGCCTGGAGCCAAACGTTCGACGATGAGGCTCGATTGCGGGGCTTGCCGCCGTTTTTCAAAGAGCAAATGGCCGAGCACGCACGTGAAAAAGGTCGCACAGGGTGGTTGTTGAAGCTGACGGACGAATCGTTTCGCATAGTCACTCGTTATGCTGAGGATCGCGTTCTGCGCGAGCAAATCTATATCGCTTATAGCCATCGCGCTTCGGATCAAGGACCAGATGCCGGCATCTTCGACAATGGCGAGGTACTGCGGCAGTTGCTCAAGGACCGTCATCAAACCGCCATCCTGCTGGGCTATTCGAATTACGCCCAATTGGCGATCGAGCCGGAGCAGGCACAGTCGCCGGAGCAGGTCATGTCGTTCCTGATGGAAAAGCTTGGGCGGCAACAACAGGTATTCGAGCAGGACGCCGACCAGTTAAAGACCTTCGCTGGACAGGAAGGCTTCGGCGAACTCCAGCCTTGGGATTATCAGTACTTGGCGGAAAAAATTCGTCGGCAAACGACAGGGGTTTCAGAACAGACGGCTAGCGCCTGGTTTGAGCTGAGATCAACTTTTTACCAATTGCTGCTGATCGCCCACGATCTGTTCGGCATCGATTTCACCGAGCGACAGGATCTGTCCACCTGGCATGCGCAGGTTCGCGTGTTTGAAATCCACGAGCGGGGCGATACCCTCGGATTTATTTATTTCGATCCATTTGAAAATGGAAGACTCAACGGTTATCCCCACACCTCCCCCCTGCGAAACCACCGCATCACGGCCGAGGGCCGACCGCGCTACCCCGTCGCGACGTTGCATGCCTGGTTGCCGCGCGGCTCCGATTCGAACCCGGTGCTGCTGGACCACCGGCACCTGAGCATCCTGTTTCATGAGTTCGGCCATTGCTTGCACCATGTCCTGAGTCGAGCGGACTATCGCGACATCTCGGGCATTTCCGAGCTGTCCCGGGACGCCGCTGAGTTTGCCGGAAACCTGCTGCAGCGCTGGTGCCTCTCCAGGCAATGCCTGCTCCGGATAGCCAGGCATCACCAGACCGGGGCTCCCCTGCCGGACCCTATTGCCGATCAGTTGTTGATGTACCTCACCACTCAAACCAGTTGGCAGAGCGCCAGGTCATTGCGCGATGCACTATTCGATATGGAGTTGCACCGCAGCCACGGCGATGGGCGCACAGCCCAGCAAGTGTTCGACCAGATCAGCGCACAAGTCGGGCATTTACCAGCATCCGCCAACGAGCGCTGGCCCAACGGTCTGGATTACATGGTCACCGGTTATGGCGCCGGCCTCTATGCTTACATCTGGTCGCAAGACTTGGCCGAGCGGGTGTTCCAGCGCTTCAAGCGTAATGGATTGTTCGAAAGGGCCACAGGCCGGGCGTTGCGCCAAGCGATATACGAAGCGGGTGACTCACGACCGTTGTCCGAATCCATCGCCGCGTTCATGCAGGCGACCGATCATCGTGCGGGTGCAAGGACCTGAGGATCGAGGTGACGCGTCGTCGTGGTCGAGTTGACCCAACTTTCCAGGGAGCACAGGGCAAAGACGCTGGTGCTGCAATCGCCATTCGCCAGCGCCACGCGGAGTTTGTCGACATCGGCCTGCATCATGTAGCGCACGCCGTCCTTGAAGTGATGACTGTCACCGAAGCCCCCTTCGGTCATTTCGTTCAAGGCGTCCTCTTTGCTCCAGCCCTGCACCACCACCCGGTACATGGCGGCCACCAGCCCGGTGCGGTCCGAGCCGTGCTTGCAGTGCATCAGCACCGGTCCCTTGGCTTCGGCCGCCTGGATGGCGCGCAGAGCCCTGAGTATGTCGGCGTCATCAACGTGATTGGTGCGGTAGGGCAACTGCACTTGCTCGATGCCGGGGGTGGACAGCCAGCGCTTGTCCGACTCTGGCAGGAAGTTGATGACCGTGCCGATCCTGAGCTTCGTCAGCAAGGGCACCGCCGCGCCGTCCGGCAGGGAGCTGCGGTAGAGCGTCGGTGACATCTGGTAGAGGTTGTAGTCCTTTTCCACCGGCTGCGCCCATTCAGCGGGCCTCGCGTCAGGGGTATTGGCCGCTTGGGCGCGGATCTCGGCGAGCCCGATGAGCAGGGCCAGGCAGAGCAGTGAACGGGAACAGAGCTTGAGCATGCACGGACGACCGAAAACGAAGGAATGCGAGATCAACAGTTTCGGCTCGCAGCGGTTAAAAGCCTGTGAGGAGAACGTCAAAGCGTTGTGAACGATGATCGGGGACTCGGGCTGCTGAATGGCACTGGTCTTATTCGAATGCAACGAATACTGTATGCACATACAGCTTTTGGAGTACTCCCATGCCCCCCTCCCTGCCACCCCGCGGCCGCGGCACCGCGACCAACCCGCACAACCGCTTCGCCCCGAGTCGCTCGGTGGCCGAGGATGACGGCTGGTATCAGGAAGTCCCGCTGACCCAAGGCACCGAAGTGCGCATCGAAACGGCGAAGACCATCATTACCCGCAACACCTCGTCCGATATCCCTTTCGACCGCTCGATCAACCCATACCGAGGCTGCGAACACGGTTGCATCTACTGCTATGCGCGGCCCAGCCATGCCTATTGGGACCTGTCGCCGGGGCTCGATTTCGAAACCAAGCTGATCGCCAAGACCAATGCCGCCGATGTGCTGGAAGAACAATTGTCCCGGCGCGGCTATCAATGCGCGCCAATCGCACTGGGTTCCAACACCGACCCCTACCAGCCTATCGAACGCGAACAACGGATAACCCGCCGGATTCTCGAGGTGCTGCTGCGCTATCGGCACCCGGTGACCATCGTCACCAAGGGTTCGCTGATCCTGCGCGACCTGGACCTGCTGACCGCGCTGGCGCAACAACGCCTGGTGCACGTGATGATCAGCCTCACCACCCTGGACGATGAGCTCAAGCGTATTCTCGAACCCCGCGCGGCGGCGTCCAAGGCCCGGTTGCGGGCGATCAAGGTCATGCGCGAGGCGGGCATTGCCGTGGGGGTGCTGTGTGCACCGATGATCCCGATGATCAATGACAGCGAGATCGAGCGCCTGCTGGCCGAAGCCCACGCCGCCGGCGCACAGAATGCCGCCTACGTCATGCTGCGCCTGCCGCTGGAAGTCGCGCCGCTGTTCGAGCAGTGGTTACAGGCGCACTACCCGCAACGCGCCGCCCACGTGCTGAGCCTGGTGCGCCAGAGCCGCGGTGGTGAGCTGTATGACAGCCGTTTCGGGGCGCGGATGCGCGGCGAAGGGCCGTTCGCCGACCTGCTGGCCCAACGTTTCGCCAAGGCCCTCAAGCGCTTGGGGCTTGAGCGCCGCGACGGATACAATCTTGATTGCGATGCCTTCTGTCCGCCGGGCCGACAAATGTCTTTGATCTGATTGAAGTTGACCGTGGAACGGCTGCTGGAGATGATCTGCGCCAGTGTTTCGCCACCCCTGTAATCGTCGTCCTAGAGCCTTCGATTTCAGTTTGAGTTAAGTTTCGGCCGCTACCTTGTTCTTCGAGTGACTGACGGGTCGAACACCTCGACCTGGATATTTTTTAACCAGCCACTGGCGTCTCAACGAGGATGAATCATGAGTGACAAGGATAAACAGCCGTTGGCTGTGTCGGCTCCAGCCCTACCCGAGGCGGAAACCGCCGATGCAGCGCTGCAGCATATTGTTGACGGCTTTTTGCATTTCCATCACGAGATCTTTCCGCAACAGGAAGAACTCTTCAAGAAACTCGCCACCGCCCAGAAACCCCGGGCGATGTTCATCACCTGCGCCGATTCGCGCATCGTGCCCGAGTTGATCACCCATAGCTCCCCCGGCGACCTGTTCGTAACCCGTAACGTCGGCAACGTCGTGCCGCCTTACGGGCAAATGAACGGCGGCGTCTCCACCGCCATCGAATACGCCGTACTGGCCCTCGGCGTGCAGCACATCATTGTCTGCGGCCATTCCGATTGCGGCGCCATGCGTGCCGTGCTCAACCCCGACACCCTGGAAAAAATGCCCACGGTCAAGGCCTGGCTGCGCCACGCCGAAGTGGCCAAGACCATGGTCCACGACAACTGTCCGTGTGGCGACGAAAAACAGACCATGCCGATCCTCACCGAAGAGAACGTGATCGCACAGTTGCAGCATTTGCGAACGCATCCCTCGGTCGCATCGCGCATGGCCAATGGTCAGTTGTTCATCCATGGCTGGGTGTACAACATCGAGACCAGCGAGATCAAAGCCTACGACGCGGACCAGGGACGTTTCCTGCCGCTCGATGGCAGCCATCCAATACCGGTGGCGACGCCCAAAGCGCGCTTCTAACCGCTCCTAAACATCCTTGTGTGGTTCAGCCTTACCGCTATTTGCGCGGTAGGGTTTCGCCATGCCTGAAGAAAATTTCGGGAGAGTCGCCATGCGTGCTCAATTAAAAACTGTTCTGCCACGGGAGCTGTTGGCTTCAGTGGTTGTGTTCCTGGTGGCGCTGCCCTTGTGCATGGGCATTGCCATCGCCTCCGGCCTGCCACCGGCCAAGGGCCTGATTACTGGCATCATCGGTGGCCTGGTGGTGGGTTTCCTGGCAGGTTCCAAGCTGCAAGTCAGTGGCCCGGCCGCCGGCTTGGCGGTGTTGGTCTTCGAATTGGTGCGCCAGCATGGCGTGGCCATGCTCGGGCCGATCCTGCTGCTGGCCGGTCTGCTGCAATTGTTGGCCGGGCGCTTTCGCCTGGGCTGCTGGTTCAGGGTCACCGCGCCTGCGGTGGTGTACGGGATGCTGGCAGGTATCGGCGTGCTGATCGTGTTGTCCCAGGTCCATGTGATGCTCGACGCGGCGCCCAAGCCGTCCGGGCTGGATAACCTGACGGCGTTCCCGGCGGCCGTGGCCCAGGCATTGCCGTCCTTCGGCTGGCAGGCCGGGCTGCTCGGTTTGTCGACGATCGCGGTGATGTGGTTGTGGGAAAAATTTCGCCCCCACAGCCTGCGCTTCATTCCCGGCGCGTTGCTCGGTGTCGGCTTGGCGACCATCGCCAGCCTGATGCTGGCCTTGCAGGTCAAGCGCGTGGAAGTTCCCGAGAACCTCGCCGAAGCCATTGATTGGCTGCGCCCGGCGGACCTGCTGAACCTGGCCGACCCGACGCTGCTGATCGCCGCATTCGCTGTCGCCTTCATCGCCAGCGCCGAAACCCTGCTGTCGGCGGCCGCCGTGGACCGCATGCACAGCGGTGATCGTGCGGACTTCGACCGGGAACTGTCGGCGCAAGGTATCGGCAACATGCTCTGCGGCCTGCTCGGCGCCCTGCCGATGACCGGGGTGATCGTGCGCAGCTCGGCCAACGTCCAGGCCGGGGCCACCACGCGGATGTCGACGATTTTCCACGGCCTATGGTTGTTGCTCTTCGTGCTGTTGCTGTCCAGCGTGCTGCAAAGCATTCCGGTGGCGAGCCTGGCGGGGGTGTTGGTGTACACCGGTTTCAAACTGGTGGACCTCAAGGCGTTTCGCAGCCTGGGCCGCTATGGCCGGATGCCGATGTTCACCTACGCCGCAACGGCGCTGGCGATCGTCTTCACCGACCTGCTGACCGGTGTGCTGATCGGTTTCGGCCTGACCCTGGCGAAACTGGCCTGGAAAGCCTCACGGCTGAAAATCAGCCTGATCGACCTGCCCCAGGAAGGTGAGATGGAACTGCGACTGGTCGGGGCAGCCACCTTCCTCAAGGTGCCGGCGTTGACCCAGGTGCTGGGCTCCATACCGACGGGTGCGACCGTGCATGTGCCGCTCAATAACCTGAGCTACATCGACCACTCGTGCCTGGAGTTGCTGGAAGAATGGGGCCGGGCGAATGCCAGCAAGGGTTCGAAGCTGCTGATCGAATCCCGCGGGCTCAAGCGCCGATTGGAAGGGCGGTTGCGTACCACCGTAGGGGTTGGCGCCGCCTCTGCCTGACACCTCAAGTCCAAATGTGGGAGCGGGCTTGCTCGCCAAAGCGGTGGATCAGTTAGCCAAATGCTGCCTGACACTCTGCCTTCGCGAGCAAGCCCGCTCCCACAGGGGTTTCATGTATTCCTGATGGATCAAGCCGCCGGCTGATCCAGCTCCAGCCCGACACCCAACTGGCGCGACAGGCACGGCCAGCGCTTCCAGGCAGCGCCCGTGTCCGGGCTGCCGAGTTTATCCCGGTAAGACTCCACCGATTCCAGCGCAAAGCTGTCTTCGTCGAGCATTTCATCCACGGCGTGATGCACGGCTTCATCCAGCTGGTTGGCGAACGGTTCGCCGATCAAGTGGTGAGCGATCAGGTTGGCGACCGTCATGTCCAGCGGGATCAGCGGCTGGCTGAAGTGCTTGATATACAGATCATTGACCTCCTCCACCAGCCGGTGGGCCAGGTAGGCCTCGTCCAGCAGGCTGTCCAGGCCAACATGGCCTTCCATCAACTTCGGTGGCTGAAGAAAAAACTGTTCAGCGATTTTCAGCACCGGCTTGATCTGCGATTCGATACCGGCTTCGCGGGCCACCTCGTTGGCGGCGTCCAGCAGGTCTGGCACTTGCTCGATGTAAGCGGTGACAAAACGGGTCATGACGCCCTTCGCGTCGATGTCTGGTAATTGGATCGCGGCGTGCAGATGCGGTAACTGGGCCTCCAGTTGGCGGGTCAATTGGCCGGTCTCGGCTTCGTGTTGTTGGGCTTTTTGGATCTGCTCGCGCAATGCGGCGGTGTTCATGACAACTCCAGGAAACAAAGGCAATGAAATAGGGAAGACATAACTTAGCTGGCGCAAAAACACTCCTAAGACCTATTTTTCATAACTGCCCCTTACGTGCTGCGTCACAGTTATATCGGTTTGCCATCACTCAGTTCGCATCCTTCTCCATTCGTAGGCTCTAACGCAAGCCCCGGCTGTTTCAAACGATTTACGCCATCGCGTTGCGAGGTTGCAGGTGCTGTCTATACTCGGTTTGGAATGGAGTTAGCTGATGACACCCGATTGCATGTGCAGCAAGGCGCGGCGAGTCAAGTAAGCAGTCTGAAAGAGCCGATCCCTTGCCGCAGGCTTTACGCCTACGGGATAACAAGAACGATAAGGGGAACCCGCAATGACGCGACATCCACACGTATGGATGGGCCTCCTGTTGTGGTCGATTTTCAGCCAGGCGCAAGCGGCCTGGACTGTGAATATGGCGCCTGGAGCGACACAGATCAGCAACGCAGTGTTCGACCTGCACATGACCATTTTCTGGATCTGTGTGGTCATCGGCATCATCGTCTTCGGCGCCATGTTCTGGTCGATGATCATGCACCGCCGCTCAACCGGCCAGAATGCCGCGCATTTCCACGAAAACACCCGCGTCGAAATCCTCTGGACCATCGTGCCCTTCGTGATCCTGGTGCTGATGGCCATTCCTGCCACCGCCACCCTGATCAAGATGTACGACTCCAGCGAGTCGGACATCGATATCCAGGTCACAGGCTATCAATGGAAGTGGCACTACAAATACCTGGGCCAGGACGTCGAGTTCTTCAGCAACCTGGCGACACCCGCCGAACAAATCCATAACCAGAGCGCCAAGGGCGAGCATTACCTGTTGGAGGTCGACAAGCCGCTGGTGCTGCCGGTCGATGCCAAGGTGCGCTTTTTGGTGACCTCCGCCGACGTGATCCACTCCTGGTGGGTACCCGCCTTCGCGGTCAAGCGCGATGCGATCCCCGGCTTCGTCAACGAAGCCTGGACCCGCGTCGACAAGCCCGGCCTGTACCGCGGCCAATGCGCCGAACTGTGCGGCAAGGACCACGGTTTCATGCCGATCGTAGTGGAGGTCAAGAGCAAGCCCGACTATGAGAAATGGCTGGGCGAACGCAAGGCCGAAGCCGCGCAGCTCAAGGAGCTGACCAGCAAGGAGTGGACGCGCGAAGAGCTCATCGAGCGTGGTGACAAGGTCTACCACACCACTTGCGTGGCCTGTCACCAGGCCGAAGGCCAGGGCCTGCCACCGATGTTCCCGGCACTCAAGGGCTCGAAAATTGCCACCGGGCCGATCAAGGATCACCTAAGCATTGTCTTCCACGGCAAACCCGGCACCTCCATGGCCGCGTTCGGCAAACAGTTGTCGGAAGTCGATATCGCCGCGGTCGTGACCTATGAACGCAACGCCTGGGGCAACAACAAGGGCGACATGGTGACGCCTAAAGAAGTGCTGGAACTCAAACAGGCAGAAAGCCAATGAGCCGGCCTGACGATCGTTCTCGCAACCGGTCGGGGCTCAGCGCCCCGGGCCGCCCAGCCCACTCGTTCGAAGGAGACAGGACATGAGTGCTGTGATCGATGACCACGGTCATGCCGACCACGCCCACGGCCCCGCCAAGGGCCTGATGCGCTGGGTACTGACCACCAACCACAAGGATATCGGCACGCTGTACCTGTGGTTCGCGTTCTCCATGTTCCTGTTGGGCGGCTCGTTCGCCATGGTGATCCGCGCCGAACTGTTCCAGCCCGGCCTGCAGATCGTGCAGCCGGAATTCTTCAACCAGATGACCACCATGCATGGCCTGGTGATGGTCTTCGGCGCAGTCATGCCAGCGTTCGTCGGCCTCGCCAACTGGATGATCCCGCTGATGATCGGCGCGCCGGACATGGCCCTGCCACGCATGAACAACTTCAGCTTCTGGCTGTTGCCGGCGGCGTTCCTGATGTTGGTCTCGACGTTGTTCACAGCGGGTGGCGGGCCTAACTTCGGTTGGACCTTCTACGCGCCGCTGTCCACCACCTATGCGCCGGAAAGCGTGACGTTCTTCATCTTCGCCATCCACCTGATGGGCATCAGCTCGATCATGGGCGCGATCAACGTGATCGCCACCATCCTCAACCTGCGTGCCCCCGGCATGACCCTGATGAAAATGCCGCTGTTCGTCTGGACCTGGCTGATCACCGCGTTCCTGCTGATCGCGGTGATGCCGGTGCTGGCCGGCTGCGTGACGATGATGCTGATGGACATCCACTTCGGCACCAGCTTCTTCAGTGCCGCCGGCGGCGGTGACCCGGTGCTGTTCCAGCACGTGTTCTGGTTCTTCGGCCACCCCGAGGTGTACATCATGATCCTGCCGGCCTTCGGTGCCGTCAGCTCGATCATCCCGGCCTTCTCCCGCAAGCCGTTGTTCGGCTACACCTCGATGGTCTACGCCACGGCCGCCATTGCGTTCCTGTCGTTCATCGTCTGGGCACACCACATGTTCGTGGTCGGCATTCCGCTGGTAGGCGAGCTGTTCTTCATGTACGCCACCCTGCTGATCGCCGTGCCCACCGGGGTGAAGGTGTTCAACTGGGCCAGCACCATGTGGCAAGGCTCGCTGACCTTCGAGACGCCGATGCTGTTTGCCGTGGCATTCGTGATCCTGTTTTCCATCGGTGGTTTCTCCGGGCTGATGCTGGCCATCGCCCCCGCGGACTTCCAGTACCAGGACACCTACTTCGTGGTCGCGCACTTCCACTACGTGCTGGTGCCCGGCGCAATCTTCGGGATCTTCGCCTCGGCCTACTACTGGCTGCCGAAATGGACCGGCCACATGTACGACGAAACCCTCGGCAAGCTGCACTTCTGGCTGTCGTTCGTGGGGATGAACCTGGCGTTCTTCCCGATGCACTTCGTCGGCCTGGCGGGCATGCCCCGGCGGATTCCCGACTACAACCTGCAGTTCGCCGACTTCAACATGGTCTCGTCCATCGGCGCGTTCATGTTCGGCACCACGCAGATCTTCTTCCTGTTCATCGTGATCAAGACCATCCGCGGCGGCGAGCCGGCACCGGCCAAGCCATGGGATGGTGCCGAAGGGTTGGAGTGGAGCGTGCCTTCACCGGCGCCGTATCACACCTTCACTACGCCGCCGGAAGTGAAATGAACACTGCAGCTTCTGTGGGAGCGAGCCTGCTCGCGATAGCGGTAGATCAGGCATACCGCGTCGCCTGCATCGCGAGCAGGCTCGCTCCCACAGGGCTCAGTGCACGGAGCCGCATCCATGGCTGATTCGATTTCGATGAAAAAACTGGTCAGCCGCCTGCTGCTGGTGGTGGTGGCCATGTTCATCTTCGGGTTTGCCTTAGTGCCGATCTACGACGTGATGTGCAAGGCGTTCGGCATCAACGGCAAGACCGGTGGGCAGTACGAAGGCGAACAGACCGTCGATGAATCCCGGCAGGTGCGCGTGCAGTTCCTGTCGACCAATTCGGTGGACATGGTCTGGGACTTCTACCCCAAAGGCGATGAGCTGGTGGTCAAGCCCGGGGCGGTAAACGAGATGGTGTTCGTCGCCCACAACCCCACCAACCGGCCGATGAGCGCCCAGGCGGTACCGAGTATCTCGCCGAGCAACGCGGCGGCGTATTTCCACAAGACCGAATGTTTTTGTTTTACCCAGCAAGTGCTGCAACCCGGCGAACGCATCGAAATGCCCATGCGCTTCATCGTCGACCGGGACATGCCCAAGGAAGTGAAGCACCTGACGCTGTCCTACACGCTGTTCGATATCACCGCTCGTCATCCACCGGTGGCTCTAAACACTGACCGATAGCGTGCCCGATAAGGAGAACAATAAATGGCAACTCACGAACACTATTACGTTCCGGCCCAGAGCAAATGGCCGATCATCGCCACGGTCGGCATGTTCGTCACGGTGTACGGTCTGGCGACCTGGTTCAACGACCTGAAAGCGGCGCGCCCGGATTCCCACGGCCCGCTGATCTTTTTTGTCGGCGGTCTTCTGCTGGCCTACATGCTGTTCGGCTGGTTCGGCGCGGTGATCAAGGAAAGCCGCGCCGGGCTGTATAGCGCACAGCTCGATCGCTCGTTCCGCTGGGGCATGAGCTGGTTCATCTTTTCCGAAGTGATGTTCTTCATCGCCTTCTTCGGCGCCCTGTTCTATGTACGCGTGATCTCGGCGCCAGGCCTGGCGGGTGAAGGCACCAAGGGCCTGTCGGAAATGCTGTGGCCGAACTTCGAATATGTCTGGCCGTTGCTGAACAACCCCGATCCTAAACTCTTCCCGGCGCCCAAGGATGTCATCAGCCCCTGGGGTTTACCGCTGCTCAATACCATCCTGCTGGTCAGTTCCAGCGTCACCGTCACCATCGCCCACCATGCCCTGAAAAAAGGCCATCGCGGCGCACTGAAAATCTGGCTGGCGATCACCGTGCTGCTGGGTTGCGCCTTCCTGGGCTTCCAGGCCGAGGAATACATCCACGCCTATAAAGAGCTGGGTCTGACGTTGGGCTCGGGGATCTACGGCGCGACCTTCTTCATGCTCACCGGTTTCCACGGCGCCCACGTCACCATCGGCACGATCATCCTGTTCGTCATGCTGATGCGCATCATGCGCGGGCACTTCGACAACGAGCATCAGTTCGGCTTCGAGGCGGCGAGCTGGTACTGGCACTTCGTCGATGTGGTGTGGATCGGCTTGTTCATCTTCGTCTACGTGCTCTGAGGCACGACTACCAAGGCGCGTGGGACACCAACTGGCCGCTGAAGAAACCCCAGGCGATCAAGCCGACGGTGGCGGCGGCCAGGCTGACTCGAATCGCCAGGGCGATGACCAGGCGATTGGAACTGCTGTCGTCCTTGACCAGAAAAAACAGACCGCTGAACAGGCTGGCAATCGTGGCAATCAGCATCAGGACGATGGCGGCTTTGAGCATTAGGGACACTCCGGGGGGGCGCGATGCACGTGAGTATAGCTATCCCGTTCGACGACTTTCGGACGGCGCCATGAAACACTTCAGGCCGGGCATCGTGCCGTCGCTGGTGGTCGCCGTGCTGGTGCCGGTCATGGTGTGCCTGGGGTTCTGGCAATTGAGCCGGGGCGAACAGAAGCGCGTGCTCATGGAAAATCATGCCGAGCGCCGCGTGGCGCCGCCGATGGACAGCGCCGAACTGGCGCACACCCCCGACCCGGCCTTTCGACCGGTCACACTGCAGGGTCAGTTCGACGCCGAGCACAGCACCCTACTGGATAACCGTCAGCACGACGGCAAGGTCGGCGTCGAGTTGCTGCAACCTTTCCTCGACCACCGCACCGGGCAGTGGCTGCTGGTCAATCGCGGCTGGTTGCCCTGGCCGGACCGGCGCACCCCGCCGGTGTTCAACACGCCGGAACAACCGGTGAGCCTCCAGGCCTGGGTCTACGTCGCACCGGGCGCGACCTTCCAGCTCCACGCCGACCCGGCGGGCGCGCCCTGGCCGCGACTGGTCACCACCATTGAGCCGGACAAGCTCTGGGCCGAACTGGGCCGTAACGGCTTCGCCTATGAATTACGCCAACAAAGCGGCCCCGGCGCCTACCGGACCGATTGGCCGGTGGTCGCCATGGGCCCGGAAAAACACCTCGGCTATGCCGTGCAGTGGTTCGCCATGGCGGCGGCACTGTTCGGCCTGTTCCTTTATCTCGGATGGCACAACGCAGGGAGACCGCATGGGAAGCACCATGAATCCAACCAACACGTCTGAGGCACCCGTGGCGCACAACCGGCGCAAGGGCCGCGTGCAATTGCTGCTGATCGTGCTCGGGGTGATCGGCCCGATGATCCTCGCCACCGGCATGTACAAATTTCAGTTCTGGGTGCCCGACAGCCGCAGCTACCACGGCGAACTGATCGGCAACGGCCAGACCCGCGCCGAGATTGGCGTACAGGCCGATGAGCAGCGCTGGCAGATCCTGGTCACCGCGCCGCAGGAGTGCGCGGTGGATTGCCGGCAACTGGTGTACCTGGCCCGGCAAGTGCAGATTGGCCTGGGCCGCGAAGCCTCCCGGGCCAGCCATGCCTTGGCCATCGCGCAACCGCTGGACGCTGAATATGACGGGCAATTGCAGCGCGAATACCCACAACTGCAACGTTATCCACTGGACCTGCCGGCCTATCAGAAAGGCGCCCAAGGCGCCGGCGGCGCCCAGCTGTGGATCATCGATCCCCACAGCAACCTGGTGCTGCGCTACGACGCCCGGGTCAAGGGCAAGGACCTGCTCAACGACCTGCGCCATCTGCTGAAACTGTCGAACATCGGATGAGGGCATCGACATGGCCAAACCTGGATTTCGCCTCGCGCTGTTTGCCACGTTGCTGGCACTGATCGTCGTATTGTTGGGCGCCTACACCCGGCTGACCCACGCCGGCCTCGGCTGCCCGGACTGGCCCGGTTGCTACGGCTTCATCAGCGTGCCCAAGAGCGAAGCCCAACTGGCCCATGCCGAGCTGCACTTTCCCGATGCCCCGGTGGAAGCCCATAAGGGATGGAACGAGATGGTCCATCGCTACTTCGCCGGGATCCTCGGGCTGTTGGTCACCGCGCTGGCCGCCCGGGCCTGGATGAACCGCCGTCACCCCGGCCTGCCGTTGAAACTGCCGCTGTTCCTGCTGGCCGTGGTATTCGCCCAGGCGGCGTTCGGCATGTGGACCGTGACCCTCAAGCTCTGGCCGCAAGTGGTCACCGGGCATTTGCTGGGCGGGTTCGCGACGTTGAGCCTGCTGTTTCTGCTCACCTTGAGATTGTCCGGCGTGTTGCCGGCGTTGACCGTGCCCAAGCGCCTGCAACATTGGGCCACGGCCGGGTTGCTGCTGGTGATCGGTCAGATCGCCCTGGGCGGTTGGGTCAGCTCCAACTACGCCGCCGTGGCCTGCATCGATTTCCCCACCTGCCACGGCCAATGGCTGCCACCGGCCGATTTTGCCAACGGCTTCCACCTGACCCAGCACATCGGCCCGAACTACCTGGGCGGGCAACTGGACAGCGACGCCCGCACCGCCATCCACCTGACCCACCGCATCGGCGCGTTGCTGGTGACCGTGGTGTTGCTGGGCCTGGCCTGGCAATTGAAAACCGTCGGCATGACCCGGCTGGCCGGCCTGGTGCTGGCCGCACTGGCGGCGCAGATCACCCTGGGCATCAGCAACGTGCTGTTCCATCTGCCGCTGCCGGTGGCCGTCGCCCACAACGCCGGGGGCGCCGCGTTGCTGCTGACCCTGGTGCTGGTCAACTATCACGCCCGTACCAGCCTGGTCCGGGTCAAGCATCAAGTCCCGCTGCGCTGGCGGTTCAACCCGACTAAACACGGCGTCAGCCCCATAACAATAAAAGGAGAGATGCCATGGCAACCTTGACCGGTGAACGCCACAGCCAAGCAATCTGGCGCGATTACCTGGAGCTGACCAAGCCCAAAGTGGTGGTGCTGATGCTGATCACCTCGTTGGTCGGCATGTTCCTCGCCACCCGTGCCGGGGTGCCGTGGACAGTCCTGGTGTTCGGCAACCTGGGCATCGCCCTGTGTGCCGGCGGCGCGGCAGCGGTCAACCACGTGGTGGACCGGCGCATCGACGCGGTGATGGCCCGCACCCACAAACGGCCACTGGCCGAAGGGCGAATCTCACCCGCCGCCGCCCTGACCTTCGCCGTGGCGCTGGCCGTGGCTGGCCAAGCCATGCTGCTGGCGTTCACCAACCCGCTGACGGCCTGGCTGACCTTGGCCTCCTTGCTCGGGTATGCGGTGATCTATACCGGTTTCCTGAAACGGGCGACACCGCAGAACATCGTCATCGGTGGCCTCGCCGGCGCGGCGCCTCCGCTGCTGGGCTGGGTGGCGGCCACCGGTCATGTCAGCGCCGAACCGTTGCTGCTGGTGCTGATCATCTTCGCCTGGACCCCGCCACACTTCTGGGCCCTGGCGATTCACCGCAAGGAGGAATACGCCAAGGCCGACATCCCGATGTTGCCGGTGACCCACGGCGAGCACTACACCAAGATCCATATCCTGCTGTACACCCTGGTGCTGCTGGCGGTGAGCCTGATGCCGTTCGTGATCCAGATGAGCGGGATGCTGTACCTGATTTGTGCCCTGGTGCTGGGTGCGAGGTTCCTGCAATGGGCCGTGGTGTTGTACCGTGGCAGTCGGCCGCACGCGGCGATCAACACCTTCAAGTACTCTATCTGGTACTTGTTCCTGCTGTTCATCGCCCTGCTTGTAGATCACTACTTACTGTTGAGCCTATGACTCGAACCCAGAAAACCGTCTTCATTCTCGTGGCCGTGATCGCGCTGATCCTCGGCCTTACCATCAATAAAGTGCTGACCGGCAAGGGCGAAGGCGACCCCACGGCGCTGATCGACGCCGGCATCATCCTGCTGCCCCAGAGCCGCACCCTGCCGGACGTGAAAATGACCGACCAGGACGGCCAGCCCGTGGCGATGGACGGGTTGAAAGACAAATGGAGCCTGCTGTTCTTCGGCTACACCTTCTGCCCGGACATCTGCCCGACCACCCTCGCCCAACTGCGCCAGATCAAAAGCGAACTGCCGCCCGAGGCTGTGGATAAGTTGCAGATCGTACTGGTGAGCGTCGACCCGAACCGCGACACGCCCAAGCAACTCAAGCAGTACCTGGGCTACTTCGACCCGCAGTTCATCGGCCTGACCCCGTCATCGATCGAAGACCTGCAGAAGGTCGCCAACGCGGTGAGCATTCCGTTCATCCCGGCGGACACCAGCAAACCCAACTACACGGTCGATCACAGCGGCAACCTCGCCGTCATCGGCCCGGACGGTACCCAACGCGGGTTTATTCGTGCGCCGTTGAATAACCAGAAGTTGGTGGCGCAGTTGCCGGAGATGCTCAAGCGCAAATAACGGGCCGTGGGGACTCGCCCCACCTGTAGGAGCTGTCGAGTGCAACGAGGCTGCGATCTTTGCCCCAGACAATTGAGTCATCAGTGAACGATCAAAATCAAAAGATCGCAGCCTCGTTGCACTCGACAGCTCCTACACCGCTCCTACCAGCGCCTACCGATCCAGTTTTTTCAGGAACACCGCCATTTGCGCTAGATAGCTATCGCGAGCAAGCCCACAGCCCATCAGTGGTCGGGTTTAGTAGCCCGATGACATCCCAGTTGCATGAGTCTCATCAGTTAGGCACTCGCCTGCACTTGATGGGCCTTGCCCAGTAGCTTCCTCTGCGCCGAATACCCAAGCGACTACCGGCAGCGTTAGGCCTCTGCTGGCCGCCGATAGGGCTCGATAAAGCCGCAGCCAAGAATCTCGTTCAGGCGTTGCGCATCGTTCATTCGGCGAAACAGCCCAATAGTCTTCCACAACGCGTGACCATCGACATTGGGCGCTCCCAATCCGGCCAACAGGTCGGCGATCAGTATTGATCGGGTCTCGAAAGAGATGCGGGTCAGCCCGGTGCTATTACCGACTCCGGCATGGGCATGAGCCCCGGAAAAGGCGATCAGGCTCCCCGGAGCGATATCGACGGCAATCCCCTCCTGCGGGTCGATCGCTTCCAGCAGATGCGGAATGGCTTCGTCGGCATCCACGGCATTGCGGCCGTCTCGATGGGATCGCTGCAAAATCGCGCGCATATCGAAATCTGCGCTCGAATTACCCAGTGGTCGCTGCCAGAGGCCTGGATACAAGGCGACGGTACGCCCTGCCGCGATGGGATAGATGGGCGCCCACCAGTTGGTTTGTGCATAGATATTCGACCCCCACGTATCGCGGTGAAACGCGATGGTGGCCGTCGTGCGGGCACGCTGCGTCGACTGCCCTGGCTCGCAATGCGGCTGAAAACGCAAATGCAGGCGATCGCACGCCAGGGTATCGGGAGCGATGCCAAGGTTTTGCACGACGTCCTGCCAGCGCTGCTGGACCTCAGCCGAGCCTGCGAAGTCGTTCTGAATTTTCGCAAAGCGCTCAGTCTGCTCAGAGTGGCTCAAATGGCGATGAATCTGTTGCGGCGACCAGGGATGTAGCGCCTCTTCGAGGAGCTCACGCGTATATTCCACCAGCGCCGTCATGGGCTGCAGGTCAGTGAAGCGAATGATCTCGCCAGCATAGATCCGGTCATGCAATTGGCGAGCGGTGCTCGGTATGGCAAGCGAGCTGTACATGACTGGAAGTCCCCTGAAGGTGCGCCCCTGACTTTAGATCCACGCCGATTGTGGCGAAAGTGGCAGGTGAGGCGAAAAAGCACGGACCAGGCCCAGCGGACGTAAACACAGGGACCGTCAAGCCATGAATGGGGCGCTTATAGCTGTTCTTAGCAGGCAGTTAACGGCCTATTTTGTTGAAAAAGTCGGCTCGCCCAAACGGCCTGGTCAGCGACTGGCTAAAACGTTTTTTTGCCCACTGTTACGTGAAATCTGAGCCCAGAAGCGGACCTTCGTGAGGTTTACGCTATGGCGTTACCAAGGGTTTTGTTTGCGAAGAGTTGCGCGTATGCATCAATCTGTGTGCCTTCGACCTACCAAGCTTCGTGGTTGCCTTGGTCAGCACAGTAGTTGTAACTTCGGTCTTCAGTTAGCGGGGGTATCTCATTGAACGACTCTGAACATCTGAAAGAACTGTGCGCCCGTTTCAACTCTGGAGAACATCTGAGCTTTACGTTTTTCTGGGGGCACCAGCGCAACAAAACTGTCGTCACTGCTTCGTGCTTCAGCCAATGGTTTGAGGCCGGGTTCATTGTCGAGGGACAACATTACCCGACAGCCGAACACTTCATGATGGCCGAGAAAGCGGCCTTGTTCGACGATCAGGAAATTCGTGCGCAGGTGCTCGACGCCCCTACTCCTAATGCCGCCAAAGCACTTGGCCGCAACGTGCGCGGATTCAACGATAAGGTTTGGCTGCAACACCGATACGACATCGTCGTTCGAGCGAACCAGGCCAAGTTCTCTCAGAATCCGCAGTTGAACGAATATCTTCTACAAACCGGTTCGCGCGTTATTGTCGAAGCCAGCCCGGTTGATAACATCTGGGGTATAGGGCTCGCGCAGGACAACGCGGATGCGAACAATCCGAATCTGTGGAAAGGCTTGAATCTGCTGGGATTTGCGCTGATGCAGGTGCGGGACGGGACGGGACGGGACGGGACGGGTATGCCAGCCCCAAGGTAGTGTCCTGACCTGACTCACGAAAAACGCAAAAGCCTTGGCGAACGCCAGGGCTTATTAGGCGTAACTGCGACATGACGTTCCCCGCCGTAATCACCGCCGTAGGCGACATTGAGCAACCGCTCGCGGCCAGTGCCTCTGCGACCCAGGTATTGCAGGTATAAAACAGCGAATAGCGACCCTCGGCCTGGTAGAACCGGCTCTCTCCATACAGACCAGGCCCGAGCACCACCAAGGTGCCCGTCGCTGAGTGGGTGAAGGTCCCGGCCACGAACGCGAGCAGTCGTCGGTAGCCGTCCTCCGTCACCCGCACCTCGATGACCTCGCTCGCGGCGAAACGCTGCCTGGGGTCACCGTCAATCTTGACCGCATGCAGCACGGTTGCCGTCGACCCGAACAAGGCTCCCAGGGCCAGGCTCAAAGTGGCCTGTGGGGCTCGGTAAAAACCCTCGTCACCCCAGCCGAACTCCACGAAGTCGCCGTCGCTGAATTCTTCAGCCAGTGCGGGAAGCACCTGAAGTAGATCGGGGCGCGCAATCACCAACCCGGTATGCAGGCCATGATTCACCACATAGAAGGACCGCCAATCGCCACCCTCGCCCCTCGGCGGGTCCGACGCGGTAGCGCAGCCGAACAGCGTGAGGACCAGGACCAGCACTACAATGCGCATACACAAGGGCTCGCTCACTTAAGGGGACCACTTAAGAGGACGGATTTATTTTCTGATATTAATCCATCCGCCTTTCCCGCTCAGCCAACCTCCTCAAACCGCCGCCGCTTCGAGAACAATCCCATCCCTATCGGCACGGCAAAAACCGACAGCAGCCCCAGATCAAACCCCAACACGCGGGTCTGACCCGCCAAAACACAGCCAACCGCACCCGCCACCACCAACACCACGCCTAGCCACTTGCGTAGCAGATAGGGTTTGAGGAATCGATCGAGCAGAAAGGACACCACCAAGGCAATGACCAATTGAGTAATTTCGGACATGTACGTCTCCGGTCAGGTCTTGATGATCAATGTCGAGAGGGTGCGTTGCGGGCCGATACCGCCGTTGACCTGCGCCTCGATGCTGACCAGTACGTCGCCAGCATGGTAGGTGGGTAGAATTTGATTGGTATACGTGCGCACACCCACCCCTACAGATGCCGCCACGTAAGGGGGGCTACAGCCTTGGCGGCGGAAGCGAAGGCCGCGGCTGCAAGGGTGGCGATCGTGGTGCGCTGGGCGTTGAGGGCGTCGCCCTGTTGCCGGGTGAGCGGCTTGGAGATCCCGATCTTCATCACGCAAGACAGGCCCTTGGCCTGCATCTTGTCGTATACCTCGACGACCTTGCTGTTGACTTCATAGTGAGCGTTTTTAGCCTCGCCAAAATGCAGCTCGCGCAAACGCCCACGTTCGCTGTCGGTGAGGGTGATCTGCGAGACGTTGAAGACGATCCCGTGATTGCCCATGTATTGAAAAGTCCCTTCGAACTTCATCGCCCGTGTCCTTTTGGGGTAAAGGTGGCAATTCTCTGCAACGGGCGGATCGGATTCAAATCATTTCGTATCGCTGGATTGAGCAAAACAACCCACCTTCATCGCCAAAACACTCCTCTCCTACAGCCCCCGCCTACAACGTCCATCTAGCTACGCATCCTTGCGCCTTTGCCTACAACTACGCCAGAATCCGCCCGCTTGTGCGCCTTGTCCCTGGGTTTTATTGTCTTCCTGCCACTGCCCATCAGTGGTCGGGTTTAGTAGCCCAGATGACATCCGGTTGCATGAGTCTCATCAGTTAGGCATTCGCCTGCACTCGATGGTGGCTGTGCGCATGGCGCCCTCGGGCGCGCCGGTTTTAGGTATGTCACCGGTCTACTAACCTGCGCACAGCCGCCACCCTATCGTTTAGTAGCGAAATGGTTGCGACCTAACTGAGAAGACATACCTATGTTCAAAATAACTCCGAATCCGCCAGAAGCAGATTCCACCTCTACATCCGCAAAATCCAAAGCCCAGCAGCAAGACGAAACCACCAAACGCGTGCTCGATCACTACTTGCTACCGAAACCGGATAAATCCCAAGACGACCCCAAACCGGGGCAGCTATACGCCGTCGTGAAAGGTCTCGATAACGAATGTTTGCTTGCCAACCTCACTGAGACGTTGGCTTCGGCTGATGCGATGGTGAGTGACCTGGCGTTTGATCTGGATGGATCGAGGCGCCATGTGGCGCAGGGGATTCAGCAGTTGATTGAGCTGAGTTCGTTATTGGCGAATCGGGTGTTGGATAACGTGGAGCCGCGGCAGTAGGTAAACGTTTTCCCATAAAAAAACCCGGCGCTCTATGCCGGGTTTTTTACCTCCGCCTCCGAGAATGACCGAAAACGGCCCAAAGCAGCCCTTCATTCAGGACTACTTCTGGCCTTTTGCAGAGCCTACGAAATGAAGGTCGATTCAAGGTTGGTATTTTATACAGTCCAGATAGCCTACTTCTCCACAATCTCCCGGTACCACTTCTGTTAATCGTCGCATAAAGGTTGTGTTGCAGAAGCCTCTGAAATTGACTGAGCCTTTCGTTCCCGACGCCGGCAAAGCCAGTTGCGGATGTCTCGAACAATTATGCATACCGCACCAATGACTGTCAGCAGAACGAACGCACCAAGAAACTGAGCGAGAAGTATGCCGCCGTTGTAGGCCAATGCTCGGTTGCCTTGTTCAAAGCTTGCGAACGCCGGGCCTTGCGCCGCCATAAGGCAGCCCAAAGAAAGTGCGCGGCTGAACGTTAGGTATTCCATGTTGTGCCTCCTTGCGATGGTCAAATCAGCCAGCGGTACTGCTTGCGCTTAGGGAATGCCATTCTGACCGCGACCGTGATCAGCACCAGACCAATGATGGCCGAAACACTGGCGAACCCAATGCTGAGCTGGATAGCTGATGCAAACTCTTCGGGATGGTGCTTCGCGGTGTACCAAGCCGAAGGTGAGCCGCGGTACCCAGCGATATAGACGGAGCCGCTTGATATATCCAGAAAGGCGGAAACGCCAACACCGATGCCTAGCAGCAGGAAGAAACAGCCGAGAAGCAGAACACTCAACATAAATAATCGCCTCCTGACATCGCGTCCTGCTCACTCACTGATGATCGCTCAATACCGCTTCTGGTATTCATCATAGGGGAGATTTTGCTGGAGAAGTTGCTGGGTTTGCTCTTCTTTGTAGGCGTGCTCAGATTGCATGCCTGGCCACACCCAGCGATCAAAGCAAAAAGCAATGTAATGATTAAGCGCACCGATAATCTCCTTGTGCGTGACTACTCAAACGAGTCAGGAATTGGCGGAATCTCAACGACGCGGCCGTCCTTGAGTTTGAACGAGACGGCACGGCTTGATCCGGTAAAGCCATTTGCGCGACTCCAAATTCACATCTGCTCATCGCCGCGAGCGGTAACTTAGTACGGACTCCCCATAAGCGTGGTCAGCTCCGCCTCGATCATGCCGACGCGGCCTGGCGTGCGTTGTCATACGAAGAGTTGGTGCCAGCGCACCCGGCCAGAACCGCTAGGGTTGCTGCGGCAACTCAGGCGCGCAACCTCCTTGTTTTGAATAACTGCATATTGCCACCCCAGGCTAGCTCATCAATAGTTCATCGTGTTCGCCAAGAGAAAGGGGATTTATAGGGCTAACCGTCCGCTCTTGGCCGGAAGCAGCCAATCGTGACTGGCTGCTTTCGGCCGATTGTGTTGAAAAAGTCGGTCCTTCCAGGCTGCGCATGTACTGACTGCTGAAAATTCCTTTTTTTCGCGCATCTACGCGAAATCTGAACCCGGAACCCTCTGCTCAAAGCGAAGATTTCAAGCTCAGACGCGTACTTTTCTGCCGTGGAAACCATGGCCGACTTTTTCAACAGAATCGGCCAATAGCTGCCATTTAATTGTGCCTGTAATAGGAGCGGCCACGCTGCAGACACACGAATAGTGATGCCGTACTGGGTTGCCCCCCCTAAGAGCGAATCCAATGGAGAACTTGGTTCAGAGGAGTAGCGCTGCCCTCAGGAAGAGTGGTGACATGTTCTGAATCAAGCTTAAGTTTTTCTATTTTGAAACCAAACTCAATGGATTCGATAGTAGCAGAGTCATAGCCTTCAATTTGAGCGAGCTTTCCGATACATGCGCGAATTGCTTGCTCTCCTAGATGTCCATGGCATATCCATTGAAGCTTATCCTGTTCAAATTGCTTAGTCTGAGCCAGCAACGAATTAGTGGTTTCAAATAAATTGCAGTGTTGTCCCCGCAGCGCTATTTTAGCGTCCAAGCAAGAGCTAGCGGTGAAAATCGCATTGTCTAGCACGATATTTTCACTTGATAGCATCTCATTTGCGCGCGTTACTATTGACAGACTTCTGCACGCGAGCGAGTAGGCAGCGGAAAACTGCAAAATTACAATATAATGCGATTCGATCTTTCTAAGATATTCTGCGCCGACATTTGCGGGATGAGTATGGATGATAAAATTTATGAAAGATCCTGGGGTGAACCAGTAATTTTCGATGGAATGTCCCCGGGTTACAAAGGTGCTTTCGGGGAATAGCGCAGCTTCATATTCAAAGTTTGTAGTATTTAAGCCATCCCACTCACGGTCAATTAAACATCGAAAGTTATCGGGAAGGCGTCTATTGGCGATATTCTTGATTTTCTCGCGAGCCCCTATAGGCCCGAGAGTTTTATCGTCAACCAAAGAGGCGTCGTCGATGCAATAACTCGCCAGCACGTTGTCTATATGATTCTTCTTTAGAATAAAATGGGATAAAATTTTTTTGTCACTTATACCTTCCACCAAAAGCGTCTTATTGCTACGCAGTCTCACTGCAAGTAGATAAGCGGATACGCTGGAGTAACTGCTCATGACAAATCTTCCAAATAGGACTCGTCATCCTCCGACGGTTCATGAGAGTTATTAACCGTCGGAGCGAAGATCTGGACAGCATCGGGATGGTCAGCACCAACTTCAGGTGAATGGGTACAGGCTATGATTTGACGATTAGCTGCTTGCTGTTCAAGGTTGGCGAGGATAATCCGTTGCCAGTCAATATGCAGCGACAATTCAGGTTCGTCGATCAAAAAAATACCAGTCGAAGCTGTACTCATCCGGCTGGCAGTGAACAGCATTGTCAAAATTTGCCTTTCGCCGGAAGACAGGGTTGCCAAAGGGTAAGCACTGTTGTTACTTGTCCGAACGAATGCATATTCACGCCATCTATTGTGGTTCCTAGCAAAGTGCGGCGATATCTCAAGAAGTTTTCCATCAAGAAATTTATTCACTGCGCTTTCAAAGCTACGAAGTTTTTTAAATACTCGTTGATTCTCATCCTTTAACCGCTCAAGCATGTCAGCGTAAAGCTTTAAAACTCGCTTGGTAGCATCATTATCTTGGTCTCCTGCGAACTTTGCTTGCCGTACTGCATGAGCTAGCTGTTGAGAAGCAGTGATAGAATGAAGGCTTGCATTAGTCTGCGTGTCGTCCAGTGCAGTTTTTACGCGTTCCAGAAGCGGTTCGACCTCTCCGTCGCCGGGGGTCTCATCTTTTGAGGTTATAGAGTTAAACACTCCGATAAAGATAGAATTCAACATCTGGCTTTGAGCGTGGCTAGAACTCATTTGGGCTTCATTGAATTCCTCACTAATGCTATCAACTACGTCAGCGAGGCCTGGATACCGGATAATCGGAACGAAAGGTCCGAACCAATCGCGGCACTGTAAAGTTTTGAACGCAACCATGTTGGCGCGCTGATCATCACGATGCCGTACAAAGGACGGATTTTCCTTTGTAATCTCAAGCAGTTCTTTTCTCTTAATAGCTTCATGATCAGTGGATCGCCCTGCCTCATACGAACTACTGGTAGATTTAACTTTCTCAAGGATAGATCTGTACGCCGGCAAATAAACAGGTCTACCCCCAAACGCACTTTTAATTATTTCCTCTTCAGCCGCGCTCAGAATCGGATATTTAACCTCACTTGACAAACCAATTATTTTTTTATTGAGGCTCGCACTAATCAAGCCATCGTCATCTTGAGCCAAATCCAAAATATCGCCACTAAAACTTGCAACGGAGATGGAGTGAAACTTTATATGTGAAAAACGAGAAAAGTCCAACTCCAAAATATTTGCGATAACATGGAGGACTGTTGTTTTTCCTTTGCCATTTTTTCCGTAAATAACGTTTAAACCTTCGGAAAACTCAAGATCTATATCTAGATAATGATGAAGCATTCGAATCGATAACGATTTAATTGCTGGCTGCATTTTCTTCCCTGACCCCTATGCTTTTTTGATCGGCTTGCTGGACTTTAGCCTGTGAGACGGCAATTTGCCATGCCCTCAGTATGTGCATGGGTTGATGCCGTTAACGGGCGGTGTTGCACCCGAGCTTGTGTCTGATGAATTCACATTGAGGTGGGAGGTAACCAGTGCAAAGGTGACGGGTAGGAATTTCTTGCGCAGAGCCCGCTAGAGTGAGCGTCTGCTTCTGGCCGAAAGCAGACATCGATTAAGAAAAAGTCCCTGTTAGGGAAACGCTGAAAAAGACTTCCTGATTTGGCAAAATCACCGGGCACCAGTCGCCGAGCTTTTCAATGATGAAACAGATGACCTTCGCCGATGCCGAGTACGCCGGCAAGCGCAAGCAGACCCGCAAGGAGTTGT
>NZ_CAXAPD010000028.1:0-78149 GCF_963970515.1 Pseudomonas sp. RL_5y_Pfl2_73
CCCCCCGCCCCCCCCCCCCCCCCCCTCTTTTTTGCCCCCCCCGGGGGGGGCGCGGCCGCCGCCCCCCCGGGCCCCGGCCCCCCCCCGCCTTTGGGGGGCCCCGCGCCCCCCCCCCGGGCCCCCCCCCCCCCCCACAGCTCAAGCCGATTGCCGCGCTTGCAGGCTTCTTCCGGCCAGCAGTGATAACACCCCATCAATGACCCGTGGATCGGCCAGCACCCGCTGATGCCCACCCTGTGGCAGTCGCAGCAAACGACTGTCGAACCAGGCTTCATGGATCAACTGCGACTCCCTGACTGAAACCGACGTGTCGTCCTCGGCATGGACGATCAACCCCGGCACGTCCAGTTGGTAATGCGCGACGTCCATCTTCGAGGCGGGCATGCCCACATCGCTTTCCACCTGGCGAATGAACGCCGAACGCGCCCTGGGTGGCAGCCCCATCATCCGGGCGAAACCACGCAGCACCCCAAGAATGCGGGCGGGCGCGGCGATGCTGACCAGCGTTTCGGTCCGCAATCCCAACTGGACAGCCAACAGGGCACTGGCGCCGCCCATGGAATGCCCGATCACAGCCTGCAACGGCGGCAGCTCCGCCGCGGCTTCGAGCATGGCCCTGGCAAACAACAGGACATTGGCCTCGCGACCCGGTGAACGACCATGGGCCGGACCGTCCAGCGCCACCACCGTGTAACCGGCGTCCACCAGGGCCGTGATCAGCGCCGCGAACTGAGTCGACCGCCCTTCCCAGCCATGCATCAGCAAGACTGCCGGACCTTTGCCCCAGCGCAAAGCCGAGAGACCGAAGCGCAAGGTGATACGCTCGGACGAGGCCAGCAACGGCAACTCCCAATCCCGCGGCGGCAAGTTCCGCGGGCGCATGAACATCGAACGCATCTGTTTGGCCACCAGGCGCGGAGCCACCCAACCCAGCGTGCCATTGACGCTACGAATCCAGCTCAACCTGTTCATCGCTCATCTCCAGGGCTTGCGCCTTAGCTCATCGCACCGCCGACTTGGCGGCGCGCAGCAAACGATCCGATAACTCTCCAGGACCCAGCGCCCGTGCCAGGGCCAAGCCGCCTACCATTAAGGCGATATCGGCCAGGGCCTTGTCGGCGTCCTCCGGGCTGGCCGCCAATTGCGCGGCCATCAACTCGACATGCTCATTGAGCACCTCACGAAATGCATCCGGCAGCCGGCCGAGCTCGCCGACCGACGCCGGGATCGGGCAGGCGTGCTCGGTGGAATCACGGTGCTTGCGTGACAGATAGAACGCCGCCACCAGAGCGCGCCGCTCTTCGCCTGTCAGCTCGCCGTCCATGTCAGCGATCAGGCCGCGGCGCCGATTGAGCAATTGCTTGAATGCCTCCAGCATCAAGGCATCCTTGCTTTCGAAATGAGCATAAAAACCACCCACCGTCAGCCCGGCCGCGCCCATCATCTCGCCCACGCTCGGCTCAGCCGGCCCACGCTGGATCAGCGCGTCGCTGGCGGCCTTGAGAATGCGTTCACGGGTTTGTGCCTTTTTATCGCTCATCGTCGCCTCCGAATATTACGATTGAAATATTATCCATGTAATAATTTTCCGCAAGCGGAAATTTTGACCGCTGGTCAGAAGTCTTTTTCAAGGATAAGGGAATTGGCCGAACGCCAGACAAACAAAAGGGCCATTCAAGAATTGAATGACCCTTATAAAATCCCGCAGAGCGGGTAATCGTGGCGTCCCCTAGGGGACTCGAACCCCTGTTACCGCCGTGAAAGGGCGGTGTCCTAGGCCACTAGACGAAGGGGACACAAACCTTCTAACTTGATCAGCGCTGAGAACTGATCGATTCAAAGCCGGTGTGGCCAGACCTTGAACCTGTAATTGGTGGAGCTAGACGGGATCGAACCGTCGACCTCTTGCATGCCATGCAAGCGCTCTCCCAGCTGAGCTATAGCCCCAGATTTTTCGCCTCGCGGCGGAGCGATATCGTGCAACATCGCTTCTGTAAAACTGGCGTCCCCTAGGGGACTCGAACCCCTGTTACCGCCGTGAAAGGGCGGTGTCCTAGGCCACTAGACGAAGGGGACGCAAACCCTTCTATACAACCGATCAACGCTGAGTGTTGATCGCTTCAAGACCGGTGCGGCCAGGCCTTGAAGTGCAAATTGGTGGAGCTAGACGGGATCGAACCGTCGACCTCTTGCATGCCATGCAAGCGCTCTCCCAGCTGAGCTATAGCCCCTCATCGCTGAGGACGGGGCGAATCTTAAGGGCGTATCGGAGGGCTGTCAAATTTATTTTCAACAAATTTGAAAATTTTTTGCCGGGATAACAATCACTTACCACCTTCCCCAATAAAAACTGGGGCCTCGCCTGTTTCGTAGGAGCTGTCGAGCGAAGCGAGGCTGCGATCTTTTGATCTTTCGCTTGAGATTCAATTAGCTAGGAAAAGATCACAACCTCGTTGCACTCCACAGCTCCTACAGGCCATCAAGCGATCGCGTCCAGCAGCTTTTCCCACTCCTTGTGTTCCTTCTTCGACACACCACCGAGCAGATCGATGGCCTGGCGCAGGCGGAAACGGGTCAGGTCCGGCCCGAGGATTTCCATCGCATCGAGCACCGACACCGAGCTGGTCTGGCCGGTAATGGCGGCAAACATCAGCGGCATGGCATCGCGCAGTTTCAACGCCTGCGACTCGACCACGCCCTGTATGGTCGCGGTGATGCTGTCCTTCTCCCACTGACGCAGGCTTTCGAGCTTCCACAGGATCAGTTGCATCAACTGGCGCACCTGGTCGCCGGAGAGCTTCTTGGATTCAAACAGCTTCGCATCCGGCGTCACGCCACCGGCGAAGAAGAAGCCGGCCAGCGGGGCGATCTGGCTGAAGGTCTCTACCCTGCCCTGCACATGGGGAGCGATCTTCATCATGTACTCAGGGTTCAATGCCCACTTCTGCACACGAGCGGCGAACTCTTCCACCGGCAGGTCCCGTAGCCACTGCCCGTTGAGCCACGACAGCTTCTCAACGTCGAAGATCGGCCCGCCCAAGGACACGCGCGACAAATCGAAATGCTCGACCATTTCCTGTAGCGAGAACTTCTCGCGCTCGTCCGGCATAGACCAGCCCATGCGCCCCAGGTAGTTGAGCATTGCCTCGGGCATGAAGCCCATGCGCTCGTAGAACGTCACCGAGGTCGGGTTCTTGCGCTTGGACAGCTTGCTCTTGTCCGGGTTACGCAGCAGCGGCATGTAGCACAGCTGTGGTTGCTCCCAGCCGAAGTATTCGTAGAGCAGGATCAGTTTCGGCGCCGACGGCAGCCATTCTTCACCGCGCAGGACATGGGTGATGCCCATCAGGTGATCGTCGACCACGTTCGCCAGGAAGTACGTCGGCAGGCCGTCGGTCTTCATCAGCACTTGCATGTCCATGCGATCCCACGGGATCTCGACATCGCCACGCAGCATGTCCGGCACCACGCAGACGCCTTCGGTTGGGACCTTCATGCGGATCACATGGGGCTCACCGGCCGCCAGGCGACGGGCGACTTCGTCCTTGGACAGCAGCAGCGCACGGCCGTCGTAGCGCGGGGTTTCGCCACGGGCCATTTGCTCGGCGCGCATCTGGTCCAGCTCTTCGGCGGTGCAGAAACACGGGAACGCATACCCCATGTCCACCAATTGCTGGCAATACTGCTTGTAGATGTCGCCACGCTCGCTCTGGCGGTACGGACCGTGGGGGCCGCCGACGTCCGGACCTTCGCTCCAGTCGATCCCCAGCCAGCGCAGGGCGTCGAAGATCTGCTGTTCGGACTCGCGGGTCGAACGCAACTGGTCGGTATCCTCGATCCGCAGGATGAACTCGCCGCCATGCTGCTTGGCAAAGCAATAGTTGAACAAAGCGATGTAGGCGGTGCCGACATGGGGATCGCCAGTGGGCGAAGGCGCGATGCGGGTGCGGACGGTGGTCATGGCATGTCTCGGAAAGAATATAAAAGCGAAGATCGAACAGGGGGCGAATGGTAACAGGCGATGGCGGGCGGGCTCCAGTGAGAGCGGGATTTGTGTAGCCGGTCGTCAGACCGAGTCGCCCCCATCGCGAGCCGGCTCGCTCCCACAGGAGACCGCGTGCAGCCAGAACGACGCGGTCAACTGTGGGAGCAGGCTTGCTCGCGAAGAGGCCTTTGAAGCCACTTCAATACTCAAACGGTCAGCAAGCGCTCACGCAACTTGCCAATCTCATCGCGCAATTGCGCCGCTGCCTCGAACTCCAGGTCCCGAGCCAACTGGTACATTTTCTCTTCCAACTGCCGGATGCGCTTGGTGATTTCGCTCGGCGAGCGCAGTTCGGCCTCGTAGCGGGCGCTCTCTTCGGCCGCCTTGGCCATGCCTTTGCGCTTCTTGCTGCGCGAGCCGGGCACAGTGGCGCCTTCCATGATGTCGGCGACGTCCTTGAACACGCCCTTGGGGGTGATGCCGTTGGCTAGGTTGAAGGCTATCTGCTTGTCGCGACGGCGTTCAGTCTCGCCGATGGCCCGCTCCATGGAGCCGGTGATGCGGTCGGCATACAGAATCGCCCGACCATTGAGGTTACGTGCCGCGCGACCGATGGTCTGGATCAACGAGCGTTCGGAACGCAGGAAACCTTCCTTGTCGGCGTCGAGAATCGCCACCAACGACACTTCCGGCATGTCCAGGCCTTCGCGCAGCAGGTTGATGCCCACCAGCACATCGAAGGTGCCCAGGCGCAGGTCGCGGATGATCTCGACCCGCTCCACCGTGTCGATGTCCGAGTGCAGGTAGCGCACCCGCACGTCATGGTCGGCCAGGTAGTCGGTGAGGTCCTCGGCCATGCGCTTGGTCAGCGTGGTGACCAGCACCCGCTCCTCCACCGCCACGCGCTTGGAGATTTCCGAGAGCAGGTCATCGACCTGGGTCAACGCCGGCCGCACCTCGACTTGCGGGTCCACCAGCCCGGTCGGCCGCACCACTTGCTCAACCACCCGCCCGGCATGTTCGGCCTCGTAGTTGCCGGGTGTGGCGGAGACAAAAATCGTCTGCGGGCTCACGCTTTCCCATTCGTCGAAGCGCATCGGCCGGTTGTCCAGCGCCGAGGGCAGGCGGAAACCGTATTCCACCAGGGTTTCCTTGCGCGAACGGTCGCCTTTGTACATGGCGCCGACCTGGGGCACGCTGACGTGGGACTCGTCGATGACCAGCAAGGCGTCGGCCGGCAGGTAGTCATACAAGGTGGGCGGCGCCGCGCCCGCTGGACGGCCCGACAGGTAGCGCGAGTAGTTTTCGATGCCGTTGCAGTAGCCCAGCTCCAGGATCATCTCCAGGTCGAACCGGGTCCGTTGTTCCAGACGCTGGGCTTCCACCAGTTTGTTGTTCGAACGCAGGTACTCCAGGCGTTCCTGCAACTCGACCTTGATCCCCTCGATGGCGTCCAGCAGGGTTTCCCGGGGCGTCACGTAGTGGCTCTTGGGGTAGAACGTGAAACGTGGCAACTTGCGGATCACTTCACCGGTCAGCGGGTCGAACGCCGAGAGGCTCTCCACCTCATCGTCGAACAGCTCGATGCGGATCGCTTCCAGGTCCGATTCCGCCGGATAGATGTCGATCACATCGCCACGCACCCGGAACGTCGCCCGGGCGAAATCCATGTCGTTGCGGGTGTATTGCAAGTCCGCCAGGCGCCTGAGCAAGGCACGCTGGTCGAGCTTGTCGCCGCGGTCCACGTGCAGCACCATCTTCAGGTAGGTTTCCGGGCTGCCCAGACCGTAGATGCACGACACAGTGGTGACGATAATCGCGTCCTTGCGCTCGAGTAACGCCTTGGTCGCCGACAGTCGCATCTGTTCGATGTGGTCGTTGATCGAGGCATCCTTCTCGATGAAGGTGTCCGACGATGGCACGTACGCCTCGGGCTGATAGTAGTCGTAGTAGGAAACGAAGTACTCCACGGCGTTATTCGGGAAAAACGCCTTGAACTCACCGTACAACTGGGCCGCCAGGGTCTTGTTCGGCGCCAGTACCAGGGTCGGGCGTTGAATCTGAGCGATCACGTTGGCGATGCTGAAGGTCTTGCCCGAGCCGGTCACACCGAGCAGCGTTTGGTGCGCCAGCCCGGCCTCGATGCCCTCGACCATCAGGCGGATGGCTTCTGGCTGATCGCCGGCGGGCTGGAAGCGGGTGACTAGCTGGAATTCAGACATGACATAACCTCTGGATTCACCCCTGTCGGCCAGCCGACAGGAACGAGAAAGACCGAAACGACTGATGTCGCCCGAGGAAAAAACTGGAATGCACACAATGTGGAGGTGAATGCCTTCGCTTTCAAGACGAACGTCCTACACGCCCTGAAGACTTTGACGCGGCGACAGGACTAACGGTCGAAAAAAATCGTAAAAACTTAGCGTAAAAACCGAATCGCCTGTCGCCGCGCCGGGTGATGGCCTCTATACTAGCTCCCCGTTTGTGCACCGCTCTAGTGCATTCGGCTGGAGCGCCACACCTCCCCTCACTCTCCATTAGAGCCGCGCAATAATGAGCCTGTTTTCCGCTGTCGAATTGGCACCCCGCGACCCCATCCTGGGCCTCAACGAAGCTTTCAACGCCGACACCCGTACCAACAAGGTCAACCTGGGTGTTGGTGTTTACTGCAATGAAGAGGGGCGTATTCCACTCCTGCGCGCGGTTGTCGAGGCCGAGACGGCTCGCGTGGCTCAGCACGTTTCCCGTGGTTACCTGCCGATCGACGGCATTGCCGCCTACGACCAGGCCGTTCAGACCTTGCTGTTCGGCAAGGATTCGCCGCTGATCGCCTCCGGCCGCGTCATCACCACCCAGGCCGTGGGCGGCACCGGTGCGCTGAAGATCGGCGCCGACTTCCTCAAGCAACTGCTGCCTGACGCTGTCGTCGCCATCAGCGACCCAAGCTGGGAAAACCACCGCGCCCTGTTCGAAACCGCTGGCTTCCCGGTGCGGAACTACCGCTACTACGACGCCGCCACCCACGACGTGAATCGCAGCGGCCTGCTGGAAGACCTCAACGCCCTGCCCGACCGCTCGATCGTTGTGCTGCACGCCTGCTGCCACAACCCGACCGGCGTGGACCTGAGCCCGGAAGATTGGAAAAACGTGCTGGCCGTGGTCAAGGCCAAGAACCACGTTCCGTTCCTGGACATGGCCTACCAGGGCTTTGGCGCCGGCATCGACGAAGACGCGGCGGCCGTGCGCCTATTCGCCGAATCGGGGCTGACCTTCTTTGCCTCCAGCTCGTTCTCCAAGTCGTTCTCCCTGTACGGCGAGCGCGTCGGCGCCCTGTCGATCGTCAGCGAATCA
Organism: Pseudomonas sp. RL_5y_Pfl2_73; assembly: GCF_963970515.1. NCBI lineage: Bacteria > Pseudomonadati > Pseudomonadota > Gammaproteobacteria > Pseudomonadales > Pseudomonadaceae > Pseudomonas > Pseudomonas sp. RL_5y_Pfl2_73. The sequence continues at coordinate 7,337 of NZ_CAXAPD010000028.1, forward strand.
AAAGAAGAAAGTGCCCGCGTGCTGTCCCAGGTCAAGCGCGTGATCCGCACCAACTACTCCAACCCGCCGACCCACGGCGCCAGCATCGTCGCCGCCGTGCTCAACAGCCCGGAACTGCGGGCCCAGTGGGAAGCCGAGCTGGCCGAAATGCGCCTGCGCATTCGCGGCATGCGCAACCAGATGGTGGACAGGCTGGCCAAGGCTGCCCCGCACCACGACTTCAGCTTCGTCGCCCGCCAGAGCGGGATGTTCTCCTACTCCGGCCTGAGCGTTGAACAAGTGACGCGCCTGCGCAACGAGTTCGGCATCTATGCCCTGGACACCGGCCGCATCTGCGTGGCCGCGCTGAACCAGAACAACATCGATGCGGTGACCAAGGCCATCGTCCAAGTGATCTGACGCCCTCGGCGCTGGATGAAAAACGGGAAGCCAAGGCTTCCCGTTTTTTTTGAGTATCCCCATCAGGTCAGGTAACCCCCAACCTGTGGCGAGGGAGCTTGCCCCCGCTGGGCTCTGTAGGAGCTGGCGAAGCCTGCGATCTCTTGATCTTTCGCTCTCGACTCAATGGGGGGGGGGAAGGATCGCAGCCTCGTTGCACTCGACAGCTCCTACACAGCTCCTGCACAGCTCCTACAGCGCAGCCCAGCGGCGGCCACTCCCTCGCCACAAAAGCACCTGACACAACACGCTCGGTGAGGCTACAACTCCGTAGCCCGCTGGCTCGCCGCATCGTCATACACAACATACAACGACTCGGCCACCTGGCTCTTGATCGCCTTGGTGCTTTCCAGCCCCAGGACAAACCCCTCGGCCTTGCCGCCGGCACGGTTCAACGCTTCGGCAGTGCTGGCCTGGGTAATGGCGTCGTACAGTTTCTCAGCGTGAGGCCCCACGCCCTTGGGCAAGCTGATCTGAGCGGTACTCACAAGAGCACCTCGGCGCGGTGGGCTGGGCGAAGAGGTAACAGGTGGTTCATGGCGCGTACCTTAATGTCGGCGAATGGCCGGCAGCGCGTACTGCCACTTCCGGGCGACCATGGTAGTCCTCTCCTGCCCTGGCGGTAACTGCCAATCGTTGATTGACCGTCAAAGGGCACCGGGGATCTACCGCTCGGCAATAGAAGCTTGACTTCTCTTTTCCAATCAGTAACATACGCGCCATTCCGCGATAGCTCAGTTGGTAGAGCAAGTGACTGTTAATCACTGGGTCCCTGGTTCGAGTCCAGGTCGTGGAGCCAGACAAGGTTCCAGAGAAGGCTTTTAAAATCTCTGAATCCCCCGAAAAACCCGCCTTATGGCGGGTTTTTTCGTTTTAGCGCTGCCGATATACAGGATGACGACGACACAGTGCCACCACCTGTTCGCGCACATGATGCGCTACCTGCTCGCTGCCGCCGGATTCCAGGGCGTCCAGCACGTCACACAGCCAACCTGCCAGTTGCTCGCACTCTGACACTCCAAACCCGCGAGTGGTGACGGCCGGGGTACCGATGCGCAGCCCTGAGGTCACGAACGGCGAACGGGGATCGTTGGGCACCGAGTTTTTGTTGGCCGTGATGTAGGCATTGTTCAGGGCGGCATCGGCGTCCTTGCCGGTGTAAGGCTTGTCGGACAGGTCGATCAACATCATGTGGTTGTCGGTCCCCCCGGAGACAATCCTGTAGCCACGCCGCTGCAGTACGGCAGCCATGGCCCGGGCGTTGATCACGACCTGCTTCTGATAGGTCTTGAACCCGGGCGCCAGCGCTTCCTTGAAGGCAACGGCCTTGGCCGCGATCTGGTGCATCAACGGACCACCCTGGACGCCAGGGAATACCGCCGAATCGAGCTTCTTGTAAAACGTATCGTCCTGCCCCTTGGACAGGATCACCCCGCCCCGTGGGCCACGCAGGGTCTTGTGGGTCGTACTGGTTACCACATGGGCGTGGGCCAACGGGTTCGGATACTCACCCGCGGCCACCAGACCGGCAACGTGGGCCATATCGACCCAGAAAATCGCCCCGACCTTGTCGGCAATGGCCCGCATGCGCGCCCAGTCCTTGTAACGGGAGTAAGCGGAAAAGCCACCAATCAACATCTTCGGCCGGGTTTGAAGGGCGATGCGCTCCATCTCGTCGTAGTTGATCAGCCCCGTCTGCGGGTCGAGACCGTAGGGAACGATCTTGTAATGACGACCGGAGAAATTGGCGGGGTTGCCATGGGTCAGGTGACCACCCTGGGCCAGGTTCATGCCCATCACGGTGTCGCCAGGATCGAGCAGTGCCAGGAACACGGCGGCGTTGGCCTGGGCCCCGGCATGAGGCTGGACGTTGGCGTAATCGCAATCGAACAGCGCCTTGATCCGCTCGATGGCCAGGCGCTCAGCCACATCGACATACTCGCAGCCGCTGTAGTAGCGCTTGCCCGGGTAACCTTCGGCGTATTTGTTGGTGAGCACCGAGTTCTGAATCGCCATCACCAATGGGCTGGCATAGTTCTCGGAGGCGATCAGCTCGACGTGGTCTTCCTGGCGGTGTTCTTCGTTGTGAATCGCCTCACATAGCTCAGCGTCGAACGCTGCAAGGGTCAGGGATGAGTCGTACATGATGATAGGGTCCTGTGGATTGGGAAAATGAGCCGGTTGCAGTGCCTGCTACGACAAAAGCCGAATGACACGCTCTGCGATGTCGTCGATCTGCGCTTCATCGCAGATCAGCGGTGGCAGCAGTCGGATAGTGTTGCCACGGGTAACGGTGATGAGCAGGTGCTGTTCGTCCCGCGCCCGACCAACCAGCTCGGCGCAGTTACGATCCAGCTCGATTCCAATCATCAGCCCCAATCCGCGGATGGAAACGACATTGGGGTGGTTGTTCAGCGCCTCATGCAGGGCTGCCAGCAGCCGATGGCCCGAGGTGGCGGCCCGCTGCGGGATGTGCTCGCGCTCCATGATGTCGAGCACCGTGCAACCCACACGACAGGCCAGTGGGTTACCACCGAAGGTGGAGGCATGATGGCCGGGGGAAAACAGCTCGGCCGCGGCGCCCCGCGCCAGGCAGGCCCCGATCGGAAAGCCGTTGCCTAGCGCCTTGGCCAGCGTGATGACGTCAGGCACTATCCCCGCGTGCTGGAAGCCGAACCAGGTACCGGTGCGGCCCATTCCGGTTTGCACTTCATCGACCATCATCAGCCAGTCGTGTTCGTCGCACAGTTGCCGCAGAGCCTGCAGATAGCTGGCGGATGCCGCATGCACACCACCCTCCCCCTGCACCGGCTCAACCAGCACCGCGACGATGTCGGGTGATTGCGCCGCTGCCTGACGGACCGCCTCGATATTGTCGTAAGGCACCCGCACAAAGCCCGGCATCAATGGCCCGAAGCCGCGCTGCACGGCAGGGTTTCCGGTCGCCGCCAGGGTTGCCAGGGTGCGGCCGTGGAAGCTGTTCTCCATGACCAGCACCTGCGGCTGTGCCACCTGCCTGACGTTGGCGTGTAGCCGGGCCAGCTTGAGCGCCGCTTCGTTGGCTTCGGCCCCCGAGTTGCAAAAGAACGCGCGCTGCATGCCTGACAAGCCACACAAGCGCTCGCCGAGTTGCTCCTGCCATTCGATGCGGAACATGTTGGTGGTGTGCAGCAGTTGGCCGGCCTGCTCGGCGATCGCAGCGGCAATTGCGGGGTTGGCATGACCGAGGCTGGTGACGGCCACACCGGCGATCGCATCCAGGTACTCGATCCCTTGCGTGTCCCACAGGCGCGCACCCTGGCCTCGGCTGAACGAGACAGGCTGGCGTGCGTATGCCTGCATGAGGTACGAGGGTGAAGAGGTCATGGCATTCCTTCCAGTAGGTCATGGATCAAAAGGGGTCGGGGTTTAGGGTTCGCGCGAGTCATTACTGCCGGGGCTAGCATCCGCCGCAGGCCAGTAATAGGCGTCCGGCATGGCGCGTGCACCGAAGATGGCCTGACCGACACGCACCACGGTCGCACCTTCTTCGATCGCGATTTCGAAATCACCGGACATGCCCATGGACAGTTCCTCCAGCCCGACACCGGCCGGTGCGTCTTGGCGCAGACGCTCGCGCAGTTCGCGCAGCAGCACGAAACAAGGGCGGACACGGGCGACGTCGGCAGAGAACAGTGCCAGCGTCATCAGGCCTCGCACGCGTAGCGCAGAGAACGCAGGCAGCGCACGTAAAAAGTCGGCGACCTCTTCGGGCCTCAGGCCGTATTTGCTGACCTCACCGGAGGTATTGACCTGGACGAACACATCCAGCTGCCGACCTTCGATTTGCAGGCGACGGTCCAGTGCCTCGGCCACACGCAGGCTGTCCAGCGCCTGGAACTCGGAGGCAAAACGAGCAACCTGCTTAACCTTATTGGTTTGCAGGTGGCCGATGACCGACCATTGCAGGTCGGTCAGGTCAGCCATGGCTTCCCATTTACGCTGCGCTTCCTGCACCTTGTTCTCGCCCAGTAGCCGGCAGCCTGCGACGTAGGCCAGGCGCAGGTGTGCTTCGTCAAAGGTTTTGCTCACCGGCAGCAGACGTACGCTCGCTGGATCACGACCGACACGCTGGCAGGCGCTGGCGATGCGCCGCTGCACTGCAGCCAGATTGCGCCGAAAGTCCTCAACGCTGTTGGCCTGCGGGTAGCGGCCGTGGCACTCGTGCAGGGTCAGGGTGTCGACTTCGGTGAGCTCTTCAATACAGGCTTGCATCAGTTGGCAGCTCCTTTACGGGTGACAGGCTCGGCGGCAGGATTGAAGACCGGCTCGCGACGCGGCAAACGGCCGTTGAGTACGGCGTACGCCACCAGACCAATCAACAGCCCCCAGAACGCCCCACCGATCCCGAACAAAGTGATGTTGGCGGCAGCTGCCAGGAAGGTAATCAGCGAGGCTTCGCGGGATTTGGCGTCAACCATGGCACTAGCCAGGCTGCCGCCGATGGTGCCCAGCAGGGCGAGCCCGGCCAGAGTAGTGATGAAGGCTGGCGGGAAGGCCATGAACACCGCAGCGAGGGTCACGCCGAAGACCCCTACGAGGATGTAGAAGACGCCCGCAGCAATGCCGGCGATCCAGCGCTTGGAGGGTTCTTCATGGGCCTCCTTGCCGGTGCAGATGGCTGCTGTAATCGCCGCAATGTTGAACGCGTGGGAACCAAAGGGCGCCATGAGCAAGGAACCCAACCCGGTGAGGGTCACGATCGGATTCGCACTGGTGCTGAACCCATCGTTGCGCAGTACCAGCATGCCAGGCATGTACTGACCGGTCAGGGTGATCAGAAACAGCGGCAACGCGACACTGAGCAAAGCATTGAGCGAGAACTCAGGCAGGGTGAACACGGGTGCCGCGAGTTGCAGCCCCAGCCCCGACAAATCTAAACGTCCCTGAATCAGCAGGAAGGCCAGCCCCAATGCCAGAATGCCCACCACCGCGTAGCGTGCGGTAAAACGTTTGAGCAGGATGTAGGCAACAATCAGCAACCCGACCAGCATCGGGTCAATGCTCATGCCGCCAAAAGCACCGATGCCAAACTGCAGCAGGATACCGGCCAGCAGCCCTGCGGCCACACCCGGCGGGATCAGTCGGATGACTTTTTCGAAGTAGCCGGACAAGCCCAGCAGCACGAAGGCAGCGGCCGAGATCATGTACGCGCCCACCGCCTCGGCATAGGGCGTGGTGGCCAGGGCGACGACCAGGAATGCCGCCGCGGGTGTCGACCAGGCGGTTATGATCGGCTCGCGAGAAGCCCAACTGAGGAACAGCCCGGTAACGCCCACGCCAATCGACACGGACCACACCCACGAAGCTGTCAACTCAGGGCTCAGCCCAGCCACCTTGGCTGCCTGGAAGACCAGAATGAAGGTGCCGCCATAGTTGACAATGACCGAGATCAGACCGGCGACAATCGGATGAATGAGATCGCCGAGGCGAATAGATGACTTGGATGTTGAAGAGGACATGGCTTTACTTTGCTCCTTGCAAAGCGAGGTACTTCGCCTCGACTGGAAAGTGATTTATAACGCTGAAATGGCCTGTTTTTCCCATACACTTTTGCGCATGAAACCAGACCACTTATCGAGCCTGCGGCGGTCCATGCCTAGCCATGCACACGGGCGAAGTCCTTCATGAAATCGGTCAATGCCTCGACCGCCGGCAGCGTGACCGCGTTGTAGATGCTGGCCCTGACACCACCAACCGAGGCATGGCCCCTGAGGCCTTTGAATCCGGACTGATCGGCCAGGCACAAGAAGTCCTTTTCAACCGCGGTGTCGGCGAGCACGAACGGCACGTTGTTGATCGAGCGAAACGACGCTTGCACACTGTTGCGATAGAACCCGTCGCTGTCGTCAATCGTGCGATACAGCAGCTCGGCCTTGGCCTGGTTGGTCTGGTGGACCTTCTCGATACCACCGCAGCGTTGAATCCACTTGAGTGTCAAACCGGTGAGGTACCAGGGGAAGGTTGCCGGCGTATTGAGCATCGATTCCGCGTTGGCGATGTGCGCGTAATTGAGAATGTCGGGGGTGACCTCCAGTGCGGCATCGAGTAGCGCGGCGTCAATGATCACGATGGTAAGGCCCGCCGGCCCCATGTTCTTTTGCACGGCGGCATAGATAAGGCCGTGTTTGGCCACATCAATGGGTTTGGAGAGCAGGCTTGAACAGGCGTCGCAGACCAGAGGAACCGACACGCATGGCGCGCCGGCGAATTGCACGCCGTGCACCGTTTCGTTCTCCGTGTAGTGCAGATAGGCGGCGTTCGGGTTGAGGTTCCAGTCCGTCACGGCGGGGATGCGATCAAAGCCAGAAGCCTTGCTGCTGGCAGCGATACGAACGTCACAGTAGCGCTGAGCAGCCTGGATGGCCTTGCCCGACCAGAGCCCGGTATGCAGATAGTCCGAAGTCCCTTTATCGCCCAACAGATTCATCGGCACCTGGGCAAACTGCAGCGAGGCGCCGCCTTGCACGAACAGCACTTTGTACTGGCTGGGCACCTGCAGAATCGCCCGCAGGTCTTGTTCGGTCTGATAGGCAAGTTCCATGAACACTTCTGAGCGATGGCTGATTTCCATCACCGACATGCCGGTACCAGCGAAGTCGAAAAACTCTTCGTGCGCTTGCAGAAGCACTTCAAGCGGCAGCGCGGCTGGCCCTGCGCTGAAGTTGTGTGACCTTGCCATACCTTAATCCAGCCCTTCTCAAAGTGGCCCACCAAGCGATAGATCGCCGAGCACAAACGCAATAGCGATGGACAGAGTCTACGGATAGACTGGCCTGCCTTTGCAGGCCAATTTATTCATACAGAGCAGACCGCATGGCAAAAACCTTCGAACTCGAAACGCTGAAGATGCGACTCAATGACGCCGAGTTTCAGTTGCTGGATCTGCACCAGCGGATTCAGCGTGCCCTGCGCGCACTGATCCTCGACGGTGCCCTTGACTCTGGCCTGAAGCTGCCGGCAACCCGGGTCCTGGCCAAGACGCTGGGCGTTGCCCGTGACACGGTCGAGAACGCCTATGTGCAATTGCACCGCGATGGCTTCATCGTGCGGCGCGAGGGCTCGGGCAGCTATGTATCCGAGACGGTTGGCACCGAGTTGCGCGGGGCTGCGCGCCGACGCCAAAAACTGCAAGACATCCAGCGCAGCGAAGCGATGCCAGGATCGGGATTGAGCCGGCGCGGACAGATGATTTTCGACAGTGGTGGCGTGACTGATCAACAGGTCATCAAGGCCTTCGCCACGGGGCTACCGGAAACCCGCAGCTTCCCCACCGATGTGTGGGAACGCCTGCAACGCCAGGTCATGAAGGACTACCGGGGCAACATCCTGCTGCATGGCGACCCACAAGGCGCCGAGCCTCTGCGCAAGGCGATCGCCACCTACTTGAACCTCGAACGCGGGGCCAAATGCTCCCCCGACCAGATCCTGGTGTTGAGCAGCACTCGCCAATCCCTGTTTCTGTGCGCGCAGTTACTCGTGGATGCCGGCAAACCGATCCTGCTGGAAAACCCGGGCTACTACGGCGCCCGGAAGGCCTTTGAAACGGCAGAGACCAAGGTCGTGCCCATTGACGTCGATGCACTGGGCATACGCACAGACCTGCTGCGGGCGGACCGCAGCGGCGCCAGTTGCGTCTATGTGACGCCTTCGCATCAATACCCCACCGGGGCAACCCTGCCGCTGGAACGCCGACTCGAGCTGATCAACTGGGCGACCGAGCATGGCAAGTGGATCATCGAGGACGACTACGACAGCGAGTTCCACTACGACGGGCTGCCGACGGCGTGCGTGCAAGGCCTGGACAAATACCAGCGTACGATCTACCTCGGCACCTTCAGCAAAACGCTCTATCCGGGGTTGCGGATGGGTTACATGGTGTTGCCTTTGGAGCTGGTCAAAGCCTTCACCTACGCGCGCAGCATCATGGACGGCCACACACCACAGATCCTTCAGTTGACCTTGGCACGCTTCATGGAAGACGGTCACTACAACGCCCATGTCCGGGCCATGCGCAAACTCTACGCCGGACGCCGTACAACCCTGCTCGATGCCATTGGCAGCCACCTGGACGGAATCGTTACCGCCTTGCGCCCCCAAGGCGGGCTGCAGATTCCCTGCCTGCTGGCCGATGGCTGGTCGGAGGAAAAGACTCTCCGCCAAGCGGCCAGTGCGGGCGTGCAACTGCCCGGCCTCAGCCGGCTGTACGCCGGCGAAGAAAAGAAACAAGGTTGGCTATTGGGGTACTCGTCCCTGACCGCCCATGAAATCGAAGCGGCCATGCGGCGGCTGGCCAATGCGCTGAGCACCAAATAGAACAACCTATGAAGTTCGACGTTCAAGCACATCGCTTTTTTGTGGGTAAAAAGCGGTTCGATGGCCATATATGCCTGCCCGAGGTCGCTGCCGGAACAACTATCGGGTACCAAAAAGGCATTATGGTCTGAATCCTGCTTTCTTTTTTCCAACAACCCAAGCTGTCACGTGTGCGTCATGACCGGGCCGCAAACTGGCCCTGTCCGCCAACAACAGCTTCATAAAAACAAGGACGAAGCTATGCCCACACAAAACCCCCACCGCATCGTCGGTCTGTGCACCTCCAGCAAGGTGTACAACGTGCTGACCGAACTCAAGCAACTGGAAGGTCACCGCAGCGCCAAGTTTCTTTCCCTGCTGGCGGAAAGCCTGGTGCGCAAGGGGCTGCTCAATGAACAGGAAGTGGTGCACATGCTCGATCTGGTCGTCGACTGAGCGGTATCGATTCCTACTATTGAGCCGGTTGATTTTTCGTTACACCCACTGAGTCGTAATGTAACCCCATCGATTGATGGAGGTTTCCCATGCCCAAGGTTCAAATCATGTCTGTCGTTGGCAGCGCCGTCCCCGCCCCACTCCGGGAGCTCGGGTTACTGGCCTGCTGGTATCTGGTGCAAGACGGGGTGACCATCAGCGGCCCGCTGACTTCACTGCCCGCCGCCCAGGCCCTGTCGCAACGCATCGGTCCGTACTTGCTGCGCGCCTAAGGCAACTGCACCCGCGGCGTGGTTTCGACGAACAGGGCCCAACTCGATATGAACAGCGCGGCGATCAGCGGCCCGATCACGAAGCCGTTCAGCCCGAACACCGCCAGCCCGCCCAGTGTCGAGACCAGCACCATATAGTCGGGCATCTTGGTGTCCTTGCCCACCAGGATCGGGCGTAGAAAGTTGTCCACCAAACCGATCACGAACACCCCGAACAGCGTCAGCACCACGCCCTGCCAGATCGCCCCCGAGAGCAGGAAATACACCGCCACCGGCCCCCAGACGAGGCCCGCCCCCACCGCAGGCAACAACGACAGGAGCGCCATCAGCACCGCCCAGGGCAACACCGTCGTAATCCCCAGGATCCAGAAGATCAGCCCACCCAGCGCACCTTGGCTGATGGCGACCAGCAGGTTGCCTTTCACCGTGGCGCGCACCACCCGATTGAATTTCAACTGCAGGCGGCGCTTTTGATGTCCCGCCAAGGGAACGGCCGTGCGCACCTTGCGCACCAGCTCCGTGCCGTCGCGCAGAAAGAAGAACAGCAGGTAGATCATCACGAAGAAGCTGACCAGGAACTGAAAGGTCCCCTGCCCGAAACTGAAGGCCTGGGTGGCGAAGAACTCGCTGCCCTGCATCGCGCCCTTGACGATCTGGTCGCGCAAGCCGTTCAGGTCGCCCAGGCCGAAGCGGTCCAGCAGGTGCTGGAAGTAAGGCGGCAAGGCGTCCTTGAAGCGGGCCAGGTAATCGGCAATGTCCAGCTCTCCGCTTTCCAGGCTCTTGTACAACGCCGCGCCTTCCTGGACCAACAACGTACTGATGATGATCACCGGCAAGATCGCGCTGACCACGCAGATGCTCAACGTGAACAGTGAGGTGACATTGCGGTGCCAGCCGAATTTCAACTGCAGGCGGCGCTGCATCGGCGCAAAGACGATGCCCAGGATCACCGCCCAGAACACCGCGCCGTAAAACGGCAACAGAATCCAGATGAACGCAACCGTGACCAGTACCAGGAGCAACATCTGGGCTTTGTTTTGCAGCATCTTCCGATTCATCAGTTTTCCATGTCCAAAGGCGGGATAAACATTAGTCAGCCAGGACTCGTGGGAGTGCCTTCTCGTTTACGCCGCGCATTGATTCAGATCAATCAGGCCTGGCCGACCATGGGTTACCCTCGCCGCCTTTTGCGATCCGACGCCATCATGACCCTCGCCGCCCCCGAACTACTGGCCCCCGCCGGCACCCTGAAAAACATGCGCTATGCCTTCGCCTACGGTGCCGATGCGGTGTATGCCGGCCAGCCGCGCTACAGCCTGCGGGTGCGCAACAACGAATTCGACCACGCGAACCTGGCCTTGGGTATTGCCGAGGCCCAAGCCTTGGGCAAGCGCTTCTACGTGGTGGTGAACATTGCCCCGCACAACGCCAAGCTGCGCACCTTCCTCAAAGACCTCGAACCGGTGATCGCCATGGCGCCGGACGCGCTGATCATGTCCGACCCGGGGTTGATCATGCTGGTGCGCCGGCATTTCCCCCAGATGCCGATTCACCTGTCAGTGCAGGCCAACACGGTGAACTGGGCGAGCGTCGAGTTCTGGCAGCAGCAGGGCTTGAGCCGGATCATCCTGTCCCGGGAACTGTCCCTGGAGGAAATCGCCGAGATCCGTGAACAGGTGCCGGCCATGGAGCTGGAGGTGTTCGTCCATGGAGCGCTGTGCATGGCCTATTCCGGGCGCTGCCTGCTGTCCGGCTATTTGAACAAGCGCGACGCCAACCAGGGTAGTTGCACCAATGCCTGTCGCTGGAAGTATTCGGCACAACCGGCGGTGGAAAACGCCGTGGGTGACATTGTGCAGACCTATCAGCCCGAGCCGACCCTGGGCCTCGGGGCGCCCACCGACCAGGTGTTTTTGCTTCAGGAAGCCAACCGCCCGGAAGAATCCATGCCAGCCTTCGAGGACGAGCACGGCACCTACATCATGAATGCCAAGGACCTGCGGGCCGTGCAGCACGTCGAGCGCCTGGCGCGCATGGGTGTGCATTCGTTGAAGATCGAAGGCCGGACCAAGTCGCACTTCTATTGCGCGCGCACCACCCAAGTGTATCGCCGGGCCATCGATGACGCGGTGGCCGGCCGGGAATTTGATCGTGGCCTGATGACCGACCTCGAGTCCCTGGCCCAACGCGGCTACACCGAAGGTTTTCTAAGGCGCCACGTGCACGACGAATACCAGAACTACCAGAACGGCAGCTCGGTGTCGGAGCGCCAGCAGTTCGTCGGCGAACTGACCGGCGAACGGCGCGAACGCCTGGCCGAAGTGCGGGTAAAGAACCGCTTTAGCCTGGGGGACCATATGGAACTGATGACCCCCAAGGGTAATTTCCACTTCGACCTGCATCAGTTGCAGAACGCCAAAGGCCAGGGCATTGAGGTGGCACCGGGGGATGGGCATGTGGTGTACGTGCCGATCCCGGATGCAGTGGATCTGCAGTTTGGGTTGTTGATGCGCGATGTGCGCGAGCCATAGTCGCCACCGAGCAAGCCCAACAGGGGATTTGTGATGGACACAGGATTCTGCATGCCACAAATCTTTAGCTCCCGGCAGAAACTGCCGAAGGCTGCGATCCTTCTTTCTCGATAAGACCCGGTTGCCCAGGTGAAAACATCTGGATCGAGAGCGAAAGATCGCAGCCTTCGGCAGCTCCTGCTGCGGTGGGATCAGATCCGGAACTGCCCCACCAGCTTGCCCAGGCGCTGGCCCAGGTCGGCCAGGCTGCGGGAAGTCTGGGCGCCAAGTTGGGTTTCGTCGGCGACGCTGTCCACAGCCACGGCGATCTGATGCACGCTGCGGTTGATTTCCTCAGCCACCGCGGTCTGTTCTTCGGCAGCGCTGGCGATCTGGGCGTTCATCGAGTTGATGGTGCCGATCAGTTGCGCCATGGTGTCCAGGGAGGCGCCCGCCTCATTGGCCCGTTCCGAAGTACCGTCGCCGGCCTCACTGGAACGGCGCATCGCTTCCACTGCCGCGTGGGTGCCTGATTGCAAGCGATCGATCATGCCCTGAATTTCCTGGGTGCTCTGCTGGGTCCGGCTGGCCAGGGCCCGCACTTCATCGGCCACCACCGCAAACCCACGCCCCGCTTCACCGGCCCGCGCAGCCTCAATGGCGGCGTTGAGGGCCAGTAGGTTGGTCTGCTCGGCAATCGAACGAATCACCCCGAGCACGCTGACAATCGAGGCCACGTCCTGCTGCAGGCTGTCCAGGGACACGCCGCTGCTGCGGATGTCGCTCACCAACGCATGAATCTGCTGGATGCTGCCGGCCACCACGCGCTTGGCCGATTGCCCTTCCTCGTCGGTCTGCTGGGCCGCGACGGCGGCGCCCTGGGCGCTGCGGGCGACTTCCTGGGCAGCCGAGGACATCTCGTTGATCGCTGTGGCGACCTGATCGGTTTCGTGGCGCTGGCGTTCCATGGCCTGCTCGGAACGCTGGGCCTGCTCGGAGACTTGCGTCACCAGCCCGGTCAGTTGCGAGGTCATGTCGGTGATCTGCCGCACCAGGCCGTGGATCTTGTCGACAAAGCGGTTGAACGAACCGGCCAACTGGCCGAGCTCGTCCTGGCTGGTGATGGTCAGGCGACGCGTCAGGTCACCCTCACCGGCGGCGATGTCGTCGAGGTTGTCTTTCATCAGGTGCAACGGCCGCAGGATGGTGTTGGCCAGCAACAGGCCCACCACCGCGATCACCAGCAACACCACGACGGCAATCCCGACGATGCTCAATATCACGCCTTGCAGACGTTCATGAACCTTGGCTTCCACCAACGCCACCTGGGCTTCAATGCCGTCCAGGTTGACCGAGCTGCCGACCGCCAGGTCCCACTTGGAGAGGTATTCGGTGTAGCCCAGCTTGGGCACCAGGTCTTTGCTGCCGGGCAGCGGCGAGCTGTATTCCAGGTAATGCGTCCCGTCCTTGGCGACTTTCACCAGGTCACGGTTGACATAGACACCGTTCGGGTCGCGGTTGTCCTTGAAACTCTTGCCCACGCCCTCAGGGCTGTTGGCCTTGAACAGACGAATGGTCTCGGAGTCGTAGCCGAAGAAATAGCCGTCCTTGCCGTAGCTGATATTCGACAGCAGCTTGATCGCCTGGGCGCGCGCCTCATTATCGCCAGGCGCGGCAGCATCGTAGAGCGGCTTGATGGCGGTCAGGCCCACCGCCACATAATTCTGCAGTGTGGCCTTGGCATCGCTGAGCAAGCGTTCGCGGGTCTGCAGGACCTCTTTGCTAGCTTGCTCTTTCAAGATGAAAGCCGTGGTCAGGCTGATGATCACGGCGGACAGCAATACCGGCAGTATCGCAAGGGACAGGACTTTAGCCTTCAAGCTCAGGCGCATGCTGTTCACTCTTGTAGGTGTTGTTGGCGTGGTTAGCTGTATAACGGCATCGCACGGCAAAACTGTAGGGCAAGGTGAACAGGGCTTAAGAGAAGGGTCGAATTGAGGAGACCCCTCGCGAGAGGCTCGCTCCCACCTTGGAATGCATTCCAAGGTGGGAGCGAGCCTGCTCGCGATTGAGGCAACTCGGTATTGAGGTTACAACACCATCGCCGCCACCCAACCAAACACCAGCAGCGGCAGGTTGTAGTGGATGAAGGTCGGGACCACGGTGTCCCAGATGTGATGGTGTTGGCCGTCGATGTTCAGGCCGGAGGTCGGGCCCAGGGTCGAGTCCGAGGCTGGCGAGCCGGCGTCGCCCAGGGCGCCGGCGGTGCCGACGATGCAGACGATCGCCAGCGGGCTGAAGCCCAGCTGCAGGCACAGTGGCACGAAAATCGCCGCCAGGATCGGTACGGTAGAAAACGACGAGCCGATGCCCATGGTCACCAGCAGCCCCACCAGCAACATAATCAGCGCGCCAACGCCCTTGTTGTGGCCAATCCAGGCCGCCGAAGACTCCACCAGGCTCTGGACTTCACCGGTGGCCTTCATCACTTCGGCGAAGCCTGAAGCCGCGATCATGATGAAGCCGATCATCGCCATCATCTTCATGCCTTCGGTGAACAGGTCGTCTGTCTCGCGCCAGCGCACCACCCCCGACAGCGAGAAAATCAGGAACCCGACCAGGGCACCGATGATCATCGAGTCCACCAGCAACTGCACCGCGAACGCCGCCGCCACTGCACACCCGGCCACCATCAGGCTCAACGGGTTGTAGCGCACCGCCACTTGCTCGACTCGGGCAATTTGCTTCAAATCGTAGACGCGTTTCTTGCGGTAGGTAAAAAACGACAGTACCAGGCCGAACACCATGCCCAGCGCCGGGATGCCCATGGCGTGGGTAATGGTGATGCCGCTGACATCCACACCGCTGCGAGCGACGCTGGCCAGGAGGATTTCGTTGAGGAAGATATTGCCGAAACCCACTGGCAGGAACATGTAGGGGGTGATCAGGCCGAAGGTCATGACGCAGGCGATCAGCCGGCGGTCCAACTGCAACTTGGTCAGCACATAGAGAAGCGGCGGCACCAGCAGCGGGATGAAGGCGATGTGGATCGGCAGAATGTTCTGGGAAGCGATCGCGACCATTCCCAGCAGCCCGATCAGCACCCATTTGACGCCCGAGCCACCTGCGGCATCCTGGCGCCCCACCAGGGCCAGGGCTTTGTCCGCCAGGGCGTGGGCCATGCCGGATTTGGCAATCGCCACAGCGAAAGCACCGAGCAAGGCGTAGGACAACGCCACTGTCGCACCGCCACCCAGGCCAGCGTTGAACGCCTTGAGCGTCGCCTCAATCCCCAGGCCGCCCGTCAGGCCACCCACCAACGCGCCGACAATCAGCGCGATCACCACATGCACGCGGGCCAGGCTGAGCACCAGCATGACGCCAACCGCGGCAATTACTGCATTTATCATCATTACCTCAAAGCACAGCGATGGAAAGCCACCGGACAAAAAGGTCGCGACTTTGCAGCAAGCGGCGGCAAGCTGCAAGGGCCGTGGGGCGGGTTTTCAGTTGCCCACAGTGCTTGAATCCATCTTCCCCCGTGTGGGAGCGAGCCTGTGGGAACAACGCTTGCTCGCGATGACGTCGTCACCTACAACACCGGTACTGGCTTTAAGTGCTATCGCGAGCCAGCGTTGTTCCCACAGGCTCGCCCCACCCACAGGGAGGCGGTGCCATTAAATAGCTGTCAGCGTCGGGGCAGTTCGATCACCACCTTCAACCCACCCCACTCACTGTCGTCCAACGCCAGCAGGCCGCCCCAGGTGTCGACGATGTCCCGCACGATGCCCAGGCCCAGGCCGTGTCCATCGGTCTGCTCATCCAGCCGCGTGCCGCGGCTGAACACCTGGTCGCGGCGATCCTTGGGGATGCCCGGGCCGTCGTCCTCCACGGCCAGGCTGAACCCCTGGACCGTTTCGATCATGCTCAGGCGCACCTCGGCGTCGGCCCATTTGCAGGCGTTATCCAACAGGTTGCCCAGCAGTTCCAACAGGTCCTCACGGTCCCAGGGCAGGTGCAGGCCTGGCGGGGCGACGTAGCTCAGGTGCAGGTGTTCGCCGTGGATCATGTTCAGCGTGGCCAGCAACCCCGGCAGTTCGGCGTCGCAGTCCAGGTGCGCGCCGGGCAAGGCGTCGCCGGACAGACGGGCGCGGTTGAGTTCCCGGTTCAGGCGCTGGTGGACCTGCTCCAGTTGTGCGAGCAACAGCTTGCGCAACTCGGGATACGGGTCCAGCTTCTCGTTCGACGCCAGGCTTTGCAATACCGCCAGCGGGGTCTTCAAGGCATGGCCGAGGTTGCCCAGGGCGTTGCGCGAGCGCTTGAGACTGTCTTCGGTGTGAGCCAGCAGATGGTTGATTTGCGCCACCAACGGTTCCAGCTCCCGTGGCACCTGTTCGTCGAGTTGTGAGCGTTGCCCGCGTTGCAACTGGGCAATCTGATCCCGCGCCCGGTCCAGTGGACGCAAGGCGCGGCGCACGGTGATGCGTTGCAGCAACAAAATCAACAGCAGCCCCGCCAACCCGAGACCAAAGCCGATCTGCTGCATTCGGCGGAAACTGTCGCGCACCGGCGTGTAGTCCTGGGCCACGCTGATGGAAATTGCCTGGCCCAACCGTCGATAGTCGGTGCGCAGCACCAGCAGCTTCTGGCCCTCAGGCCCCAGTTGCAGGTTGCTGTGCAGGCCCGGGTGGTCGAGCCGCGGCAGTTCCTGGTCCCACAGGGAACGGGAGCGCCAGTGCGCATCGGCAAAATCGATGCGAAAATAGTGCCCGGAAAACGGTCGCTGATAGGCCGGCGACAGACGTCGCTCATCCAACTGCAACCCCTGCGGGCCACGCACCAGGGCCACCAGCAGGTTTTCGCTGTCGTTGCGCAGCCCGGCCTCCAGGTAACGTTGCAAGCCCAGCTCGAACAGCCACAGACTGGTCTGTGCCAGGACCAGGCCGACCACCACCATCACACCGATCAGCCCCAGGCTCAGGCGCCGCTGGATGGACCTCACTGCGCCTGCCCGCCAAACAGGTAACCCTGGCCGCGACGGGTTTCGATCACGCTGCGTCCCAGCTTACGCCGCAGGTGGTTGACGTGGACTTCCAGCACGTTGGAATCGCGCTCGGTCTCACCGTCATACAGGTGTTCAGCGAGATGGATTTTGGAAAGAATCTGCTCGGGATGCAGCATGAAATAACGCAACAGGCGGAACTCGGCCGCCGTGAGCTGGATGTCGGTGCCGTCGCGGACCACGCACTGACGACTCTCATCCAGGTGCAACCCGGCTGATTTCAGCGTCGGCTGGTTGACCTGGCCGTGGGAGCGGCGCAGCAACGCCTGGATCCGCAACTGCAGCTCTTCAGGATGAAAAGGTTTGGTCAGGTAATCGTCGGCCCCGGCCTTGAGGCCTTCGATGCGCTCGGCCCAGGACCCACGTGCGGTGAGGATCAGCACCGGCGTGCTCAGGCCTCCGGCACGCCATTGTGCGAGCACCTCAAGCCCCGGCACACCCGGCAGACCGAGATCGAGGATGATCAGGTCGTAGGGTTCACTGCTGCCCTGATACACCGCGTCACGACCATCGGCGAGCCAGTCGACGGCATAGCCCTGGCGTACAAGCCCGGCCATCAGTTCGTCGGCCAGGGGCACGTGATCTTCCACCAGAAGCAGACGCATCAGTCTTCCTCATCTTTGAGTAAACGGCCGGTCGAGGCCTCCAGGTCCAGTTCGCGCACGACGCCGTCGGCGGCCAGCAATTCGACCTCATAAATATAGACGCCGTGCTTTTCTTCCAGCTCGGCCTCCAGCAATTTGGCGCCGGGATGGAGATCCATCGCCCGTTGCAGCAAGTGTTCCAGCGGCAGGATCACGCCCTGCTGGCGCAGTTGCAGGGCCTCGTCCTGATCCAGGTCCCGGGCCACGGCCAGCGAACAAAACGCCAGCAGCGCCAGCGCCCATCGACTATGGGCCCGCAGATTAAGCTTCATTACGTATCCTGATGATTCTTGAGCACCTTGCCGTTAGTGGCGTCCAATTTTAGATCCCACTCAATGCCCTTCGTATCGCGCAGATCCACCTGGTAAATGTACTTGCCGTACACTTCGTCCAGCTCGGTATCGGTCAAGGTGGCACCAGGGTGTTCGGCCAGGGCAGCGGCGTTGAGTTTTTCGAAGGACAGGATGGTACCAGCGTCTTGCAGTTTGCGGGCTTGGTCCACGCTCAGGTCTCGTGCGTGAACCAGGTTGGTACCGAGTGCCATGAGGGTCGCGATGAAAAAGGCAGTCAGGCGGTTCATGGGGTATCTCCTTTTTATAATCTTCACTAGGGGGACTGTATCGACGCGAACTTAACTGAAACTGAATGGCCATCATGGAACACTCCTCCCCCCCAAGGAGCTGCCGAAGGCTGCGATCTTTTGATCTTGATCTGGATCTGGATCTGGATCTTTCGCTTGCGACTCAAGTGTCTGGGGAAAGATCGCAGCCTCGTTGCACTCGACAGCTCCTACGCGGCTCCTACAGGACTCCCTATAATCGCTGCACCCGCTAGACCATGAGACCGGTATGACCGCCATCCACATCAAGTTTCCCGCCCTCACCCTCAAGGCCGGCCCGCGTGCATTCGGGCGGATTCGCCAGGCCGGCTTGAACGCCGCCGACGTCGGCATCCTGCCGGGTGCCGCCGGTGGTCCCAAGGCCCTGGGCATCCAGGGACTGGACCTGGCGCTGTTCGGCCAATGGCTGCCCTCCGCGCCCCGGGAGCGCTCGCTGATCGGGGCCTCGGTGGGGGCCTGGCGCTTCGCTAGCGCCTGCCTGCCGGACGCCGCCGAGGGAATCCGGCGCCTGGGCACCTTGTACAACGAACAAAGCTTCGCCAAAGGCGTGACCATGGCCGGGATCAGCCAGAGCTCGCAACGCATGCTCGACGACTTGCTCGACGGCCGCGACGCTTCGATCCTCGATAACCCGCGATACCGGCTCAACATCATGGTGGTCAAGAGCCACGGTCTGCTGGCCCAGGATCATCGCGGCCGACTGGGCCTGGGGTTGTCGTCGGTGATGGCCGACAACCTGCGAGGCCGGGCACGACTGTCGCGGCATTTCGAACGGCTGATCATCCATGACCCGCGCCTGGCCCCGCCCCTGCATCCGTTAAATGACTTTCCGTCGCGCTTCGTTCCGTTGGTCACCGGCAACCTACGCCAGGCCCTGCTGGCCTCGGGTTCGATCCCGATGGTCATGGAAGGCGTGCGCGACCTGCCGGGCGCCGGTGCCGGCACCTACCGCGACGGCGGTTTGCTGGACTACCACCTCGACTTGCCGTACAGCGGCGAGGACATCGTGCTGTACCCACACTTCACCGACCGGGTCATTCCCGGCTGGTTCGACAAGGGCCTGCCGTGGCGTCGGGCCAACGTCGACCGCCTGCAAGACGTGCTGTTGCTGGCGCCGTCCCGTGAATACCTGGCGCGCCTGCCCTACGGCAAACTGCCGGACCGCAACGACTTCAAGCGTTTCATGGGCGATGACCCGAGCCGCCGCCAGTACTGGCGCACAGCGATGGACGAGAGCCGCCGGCTCGGTGATGAGTTCCTGGAGCTGACGGCCAACGGCGGATTGGGCGAGCGTTTGCTGACCCTTTAGTCAGCACGGTCGCGCAACGCCGTTATCAAACTGATAAACTGCGCCGCCTGCCTCGCGACCGCTACCTTAAAGAGCCCGAACCTGTGGAAATCTTCAAAGAGTTTACCTTCGAATCCGCCCACCGCCTGCCCCATGTGCCGGACGGCCACAAGTGCGGCCGCCTTCACGGCCACTCGTTCAAGGTGGCGATCCACCTGAGCGGCGACATCGATCCGCATACGGGCTGGATTCGCGACTTCTCGGAAATCAAGGCGATCTTCAAGCCGCTCTATGAGCGCCTGGACCACAACTACCTCAACGACATTCCTGGCCTGGAAAACCCCACCAGCGAAGTCCTGGCCAAGTGGATCTGGAATGAATTGAAGCCATTGCTGCCGGAACTCAGCGCCATCCGCATCCACGAGACCTGCACCAGTGGTTGCATCTACCACGGCGAATAAAACCTGTGGAGTCCGCCCGTGGGAGCAAAGCTTGCTCGCGATGAAGATGACACAGTCTCTCTTGAACCGAGGCGTCTGCGTCGCGGGCAAGCCTTGCTCCCACAAAACCTAGCTACCCCGCTGTGCTTTCCATGACCTGCCTGCATTGGCCTATGATCCCCTGACCCCTTTCAAACAGAGGTTCGATCATGACCCACTGGCCGCTGGATCACGTCTACAACTTCAACGGACACCCCATCCGCTACGCCATCCACGGCGATGGCCCACCGCTGGTGTTTGTCCACGGCACCCCCTTCTCTTCCTACGTTTGGCACCGCATCGCCCCGCTGTTCTTCGCCACCCACACAGTGCATTACTTCGACCTGCTGGGGTACGGCCAGTCCGCGCAACCCGATGCCGATGTGTCCCTCGGCGTGCAGAACCCGTTGCTCGCACAACTGCTGGAGCATTGGCGCCTGGATTGCCCGGACGTGGTGGCCCATGACTTTGGCGGCGCGACGGCCCTGCGCACGCACCTGCTCAATGGCAAGGACTACCGCAGCCTGACCCTGATCGACCCGGTGGCCCTGTCGCCCTGGGGTTCACCCTTTGTGCAGCATGTACGCCAGCATCAAGCGGCGTTCAGCGGCTTGCCCGACTACATCCAGCGGGCGATCGTGCCGACCTACATCCGCGGTGCGATCAAACGGGACATCCCGGACGCAGAACTGGCGCCCTACGTGCAGCCGTGGCTTGGCGAGCCGGGCCAGGCGGCGCTCTATCGGCAGATTGCGCAGATGGACGAGCGGTATACCCGCGAAGTCGAAGGCCTGTACCCGACCGTACGCTGCCCGACCCAGATACTGTGGGGCGAGGATGACCAGTGGATCCCCATCGAACGTGGCCGGGCCTTGCACCGGATGATCCCGGGGTCGCAGTTCCACCCTGTTCCGAACGCCGGGCACCTGGTCCAGGAAGATGCGCCGGAGGCCATCGTCGCGGCGGTGTTGCGGTTCCTGGCATTGCCTCCTTCCTCCTGAAGAAACCCTATCTCTTGTGGGAGCGGGCTTGCTCGCTCCCACAAGGAAACCGCATCGGCGATGAGAACTGTGTTCCAACTTGAATCACCGCCGCACCGCTTTCGATCCCTGCGCCCACCCAATCCCCAGGATTGTCTATAAATAACCTCGCGATCACTCGCTTGGCACGGCCGCTGCACGCTTGCGACATCCCTCATCCGCAAGGACCGCCACATGACTCAGAACGATCCGGGCAATGACTATCCCTTGAGCGAAGTCCCGATGCACGCTCGCAAGGGCCTGGCCTCCACGGTCATGGTGCTGCTGGGTTTCACCTTTTTCACCGCCACCATGTTTGCCGGTGGCAAGCTGGGGGTGGCGTTCGGTTTTGCCGAAATGCTCACGATCATCGTCATCGGCAATCTGCTGCTGGGCCTCTACGCCGCCGGCCTGGGCTACATCGCCTTCAAGAGCGGGCTCAATTCGGTGCTGATGGGCCGCTTCTGTTTCGGCGAGGTGGGCAGCAAGCTCAGTGACTTAATCCTGGGGTTCACCCAGATCGGCTGGTACGCCTGGGGTACGGCGACCGCCGCAGTGGTGCTGGGCAAGTATTTCCAATTGAGCGAGGGCACCGTGCTCGGGTTGATGGCGCTGTTCGGCCTGGGGTTTTGTGCCACGGCCTATGTCGGTTATCGCGGGCTGGAAATCCTCTCGTACCTCGCCGTGCCGGCCATGGTGTTGCTGCTGATGCTGTCGATGTGGGTCGCGACGGTGAAGGTTGGCGGTCTCGATGGTTTACTGGCGATAGTGCCGACGGGCAGCCTCGACATGTCCACAGCCATCACGCTGGTGTTCGGCACCTTCGTCAGCGGCGCGACCCAGGCGACCAACTGGACACGGTTTTCCCGCTCGGCGAAGGTCGCGGTGCTGGCGAGCCTGATCGGATTTTTCATTGGCAACGGCCTGATGGTGCTGATCGGCGCCTACGGGGCCATCGTCTATCAGCAACCGGACGTGGTCGAAGTGCTGCTATTGCAGGGCTTCGCCATGGCGGCGATGGCCATGCTGCTGCTCAACATCTGGAGCACCCAGGACAACACCATCTACAACTTCGCCGTGGCCGGTTGCAACCTGCTGCGCACGCGCCGGCGCAAAACCGTGACCCTGGGCGGCGCGGTGATCGGCACGCTGCTGGCGCTGCTGGGCATGTACGACCTGCTGGTGCCGTACCTGATTCTGCTGGGCACGGTGATCCCGCCCTTCGGCGGTGTGATCATGGCCGACTTTTTCTTCCGCTGGCGCGGTCGTTATCCACGCCTGGCCGAGGCGCAACTGCCGGCGTTCAACTGGCCCGGACTGTTGGCCTATGGGGTGGGCACCGTCGCGGCATTCAATTCGCCATGGGTCGCGCCACTGGTAGGAATCGCTGCCGGCGCGCTAACGTATGTGCTATTGATCAGCGTAATGGGTACTCGCGCCGCTGACGCCCCCCTACAAGACCTCTAAAGGATTCGCCCGATGCACATCATCAACGCCCGTCTGCGTAACCGTGAAGGCTTGCATGAACTGCACTTGGAAAACGGCCTGATCGCCAACATCGCCCGCCAGACCGAGGCCCACAGCCTCGGCCCGGAAGACCTCGACGCCGGCGGCAACCTGGTGGTCCCGCCCTTCGTCGAACCGCACATTCACCTGGATGCGACCCTCACCGCCGGCGAACCGCGCTGGAACATGAGCGGCACGCTGTTCGAAGGCATCGAGTGCTGGGGCGAACGCAAGGCCACTATCACCGAGGGAGACACCAAGACTCGCGCCAAGAAAACCATTCAGGCCCTCGCCGCCCATGGTATCCAGCATGTGCGCACCCACGTCGACGTAACCGACCCCGAGCTCACGGCGCTCAAGGCGCTACTGGAAGTTCGCGAGCAAAGCCGTCACCTGATCGACATGCAAATCGTCGCGTTTCCCCAGGAAGGCATCGAGTCCTACCGCAATGGCCGTGAGTTGATGGAAGAAGCCATCCGCATGGGCGCCGATGTGGTGGGCGGTATTCCCCACTTCGAGTACACCCGCGACCAGGGCGTCAGCTCGGTGAAATTCCTCATGGACCTGGCCGAGCGCACCGGCTGCCTGGTGGATGTGCATTGCGACGAAACCGATGATCCGCACTCACGCTTCCTCGAAGTGCTCGCCGAAGAAGCCCGCAGCCGCGACATGGGCGCGCGCGTCACCGCCAGCCACACCACGGCCATGGGCTCCTACGACAACGCCTACTGCGCCAAGCTGTTCCGCCTGCTCGGGCACTCGGGCATCAGCTTTGTCTCTTGCCCCACCGAAAGCATTCACCTGCAAGGGCGCTTCGATAGTTTTCCCAAACGCCGCGGCGTCACCCGGGTCAATGAACTGCTCGAGGCCGGGATGAACGTGTGCTTTGGCCAGGATTCCATCGTCGACCCGTGGTACCCGTTGGGCAACGGCAATATCCTGCGGGTCCTCGAAGCCGGCCTGCACATCTGCCACATGCTCGGCTATCGCAACCTGCAAAGCGCCCTGGACCTGGTCACCGACAACAGCGCCAAGGCCATGGCCCTGGGCGAGCGCTACGGCCTGGAACCCGGCCGCCCGGCGAACCTGCTGATCCTGTCGGCGGACAGTGACTACGAAGTGATCCGCAGCCAGGGCTTGCCGCTCTATTCGATTCGCAACGGTGAAGTGCTGATGAAGCGGCAGATGCCGGTGGTGGAGTTTGCGCAGCAGCCGGACTGAGTTCCCCAACCCCTTGGAGCGAGCTTGCTCGCGATGGCGGTGGGTCAGTTGCATTGATGTTGGATGCACTGCCGCCTTCGCGAGCAGGCTCGCTCCCACAGTGGATATGTGTCGTACACAGATTTTGTGCTCACTGAAGATCGAATGTGGGAGCGAGCCTGCTCGCGAAGAGACGCTAGGGCACAGACCGCGCCGTACCAAACAACCTGACCCGCACCAACTCACCCGCCTCCTCTTCCAGCAAAATCGGCGCAGTCCCCCCCGGCATCACCACACTCACCGCCCCCGCCGGCACCCAGCCCACCCGCCACGCCGCACTGGCCACAGCACTGGCGCTGGTGCCCGAGGAAGCCGTGGGTCCTTCGCCGCGCTCAAACACCCGGGCGGCGATTCGTCCTTCGGCTTCCAGACTGGCCCATTGCAGATTCACCCCGCTGGGGCACGGTAGCCCGGCGCCACCTGGCGCGGCATAGGCGATGCGAACCAGCCATTGCGACAGCGCCGTAGCATGCATCTGCGAATGGCTCGGCAACCCTTCGGCACCGGCCACCAGCGTCACGCAATGAGGATTGCCAATGTTCACGAACTGGCTGTTGCCCCACGCCGGGTTCAACCGTTCAAGCACCGCGACACGGCTGACATCGCACTGGTTGAACATCACGCTCTCGACATCCCGGGCGCCAACGGCCCGGGGTCCGAACAGCGGTTTACCCAGGTCCAGCCAGAAGCCTTGAACATCGTCGAATTCAGCGGCGCGAACCGAGGTTTGCAGCGGGGAGATACCCTCAGGTTTGTCATGATGAACCTGCAGCACACACTCACCCGCACCCGCCATCAAGCCTTGCTCTTGCAGCGCCCGGGAGAAAATCGTCAGGCCATTGCCGCTGCGTTCGGCCAGGGTGCCGTCGGTGTTGACGATCAACAGGTCAAAGGGTGGTTTGTTCTGGAACGGGCCGATCAACAGGCCGTCACTGCGATGGGCCTTGGCCTCCGGCGGTGCTTCGCCCGGCACCCAACCGCAGAAGGCATGCACGACAGCCGAGGCCCAGGACTCGCGCCGCTGTGCAGCCAGGGCGGCTGAAGGCGGCAAATCAATGCCGTAATCACGCACCTGTTGCGGCGAAACGACGCCATAGATATTACCGCGTGCATCATAAAACTGCGTCATAGACCAGACCCGAAGTCAGCCAGCTAGGGCCGATACTTTATGCTGGAGAAGGCTGAGGGAGCAAAGCCCACGCTTTGGCCGGCACCTTGGGGTCGCGGTGCAGTCAGTGGATATGCAAGCATAGGCCCCCTGCCCGCCGCACCGCACCGCACCGCACGACAGCCAAGGACGTTTCATGACTGCCATTACGCCCCCGCCCACCTTTATCCCCGGACGCCTGGAACAGATGTCCACTCGCATCGCCTATCTCATCGCCGGCATCGGCATCGCCGCCTGGGCGCCGCTGGTGCCTTACGCCAAGGTGCGGGCGAACCTGGATGAAGGCACCCTCGGCTTGCTGCTGTTATGCCTGGGGGTCGGGTCGATCTTGGCGATGCCGATTTCCGGTGCGCTGGCGACGCGCTTCGGCTGCCGGCGGGTACTTAGCGGCGGCACGATTCTGATCTGCCTGGCGTTGCCGTTGCTGGCGACGATGACTTCCCTGCCCTGGCTGGTGGCCGCATTGTTCCTATTTGGCGCCGGGCTCGGCACCGTGGACTCGACCGTAAACCTGCAAGCGGTGATCGTCGAGCGGGCCAGTGGCAAGACCATGATGTCGGGTTTCCACGGCATGTTCAGCCTCGGCGGGATCATTGGCGCGGCGGGCGTGAGTGCCCTGCTCGGCCTGGGACTTTCGCCGCTGGGGGCGACGCTGGTGGTCAATGGTGTGCTGCTGGTGGCGTTGTTCAAGGCGGCGCCGCACCTGTTGCCCTACGGCAGTGAAAGCTCTGGACCGGCGTTTGCCATTCCCCATGGCGTGGTGCTGTTCATCGGCATCCTCTGCTTCATCGTGTTCCTGGCCGAAGGCGCGGTGCTGGACTGGAGCGCTGTGTTCCTGACCACCGAACGCGCAGTGGCTACCGCCTATGCCGGGCTGGGTTATGCCGCGTTCGCGCTGACCATGACTGTCGGCCGGCTGACCGGCGACTCAGTGGTGCATCGCCTGGGGGCCAAGCGCGTGATTATCTACGGCGGATCGATCGCGGCAGCCGGGTTCCTCTTGGCGACCCTCGCACCGATGTGGCAAGCCACACTGCTGGGCTATGCGTTGGTGGGCGCCGGGTGTTCGAACATCGTGCCGGTGCTGTACACCGCCGTCGGCAAACAGACCCTGATGCCAGAGGCCATCGCCGTTGCGGCCATCACCACCATCGGCTATGCCGGCATCCTTGCCGGCCCGGCGCTGATTGGCTTCGTCGCCCATGGCAGCAGCCTGAGCATTGCCTTCGGGTTGATTGCGATATCGCTGGTGGCAGTGGCGGCCAGTGGCAAAGTGTTGAAGGTTTGAGGTGTACACAGAGCCTGTGGGAGCAAGGCCCACCTCCACCGATATTTTTTCTTCTGATTACGCTTCAGGCATTTTGCGAAAGCCCACCGCCAAGCGGTTCCAGCCATTGATGGCGTTGATCGCCACGGTCAGGTCGACCATTTCCTTGGGGCTGAAATGCTCGCTCAACAGGGCATAGTCAGCGTCTGGGGCATGGGTGTCGCTCAGGCGAGTCAGGGCTTCGGTCCAGGCCAGTGCGGCGCGCTCACGGCCAGTGAAAAACGGCGCTTCACGCCAGGCGGTCACGGCGTACAGCCGACGCTCGGTCTCGCCGTCCTTGCGGGCATCGGCGGTGTGCATGTCGATGCAGAAGGCACAGCCGTTGATTTGCGAGGAGCGCAGCTTGACCAGTTCCAGCAGGGACTTCTCCAGGCCCAGGTTCGAGGCGGCGTTTTCCAGGGCCAGCATGGCTTTGAAAGCATCAGGGGAAGCGGTGTAGAAATCGATACGCGGTTGCATGATGAACTCCAGAACAATTGGGTGTGACGCTACGTTAGCCGTGCAGTGGCGCGGTACAAATAGCCAATTGTTGGGAAGTTCGGGTGGCCAATGGGAGATCTATCCGGCCATGCAGCCTTGGGCGGTCTGCAAGCGCGTGGCGCGCCAGTCGATGTCAGTGACCCGGCCTTCGCTGCAAGGCTACGCCGACAATGCTCGCCATCGCATTGGACGTCGCCGCACCGATCAGCACCGTCAGGGTTCGCGCAGCGAACAGTCTCCAAGCAATCTACAGGCCGGTTTCGGCCAGCTGCCAGGGCACAGAGCCGCCGCTCTGACATCAGAGACAGCATCGGGGCAGCTCCGGGAAGGCGATTGGCGACGATTGACCGTTGTTTCGCGTCAATCGTCCATCTGGCCAAAACGCCCGGAATGGAAATCGTTGAAGGCCTGGTGAATTTCCTGCTCGCTGTTCATCACGAACGGACCGTGGCCGACAATGGGTTCATCGATCGGCTCGCCACTGAGCAACAACACTACCGCATCGTGATTGGCTTGCAGGCTCAATTGGTCGCCGGCCCGGTCGAACAGGGCCATTTGCCCGGCCTCCACCCGTTCGCGGCCATTGGCCTGGACCGAGCCTCGCAATACCACCAAGGCGGTGTTGTGGCCCTCGTGCAGGTCAAGGATGAGGGTTTTCCCAGCATTCAAGCGGATGTCCCAGACGTCGATGGGCGTGAAGGTCCTGGCGGGGCCTTGCTGCCCTTCGAAGCGCCCGGCAATCAGGCGCAGGCTGCCGGCGTTGTCCTTCAGGGCGATGTTCGGAATGTCGTCCTTGAGGATCGTCTGGTAGCCGGCCGGGGCCATCTTGTCCTTGGCCGGCAGGTTGACCCACAGCTGGACCATCTCCATGAACCCGCCCTGCCGGGCGAAGGCTTCGCAGTGGAACTCTTCGTGGATGATGCCGGACGCGGCGGTCATCCATTGCACGTCGCCAGGGCCGATCTTGCCACCGCTGCCCGTGGAATCACGGTGTTCCAGTTCGCCCTGGTAGACGATGGTCACGGTTTCGAAACCGCGATGCGGGTGCTGGCCGACGCCGCGACGCTCGGTGGTAGGCGTGAATTCCGTCGGAGCGGCGTGGTCCAGCAGCAGGAACGGGCTGACGTGCTTGCCCAGGTTGTCATAGGAAAACAGCGTGCGAACCGGGAAGCCATCGCCGACCCAGTGGGGCCGTGGGCTGGTGTAGAGGCCGATGATGTTTTTCATGCTGTGTCTCCAAAAAATCAGGTGCTGCGATTTAATGGAGACAGCTTAGAACCGACACCTTTGCAGCACTAGACTGCAAAAATCGGCTTTAGCGTTCTATCTGAAGAACAGCGATCAAAAAACTGTGGGAGCGAGCCTGCTCGCGATAGCGGTACATCTGCCGATGATGGATTGACTGTCAGGCCGCTATCGCGAGCAGGCTCGCTCCCACATTATTTGGTGTAACTCATTCAAAGGTGATTGCGCTTGGCAAACTCCGACAACCCCACCAAGGATTGCAGGCCAAGCTTTTCCAGCAGCCGAGACTTGTAGGTGCTGACGGTCTTTGGACTCAGGAACAGGCTTTCGGCAATGTCTTTGCCGCGCATGCCCATGGCCAGCATGCGCAGGATGGATAACTCGCGGGTGGAAAGACTTTCCAGGGCCTGTTGTTCGCTGCGTCGCTGAAAATCCAGCCTGACGGACATCTGTGGGAAGTAGGCATAACCGGACTTCAAGGCCTGGATCGCCTTGGTCAGTTCCTTGAGGTCGCTTTTTTTGGTCACAAAGCCCCGGGCCCCGGCCGAGATGCAGCGGTTGCAGAAGTGCTGCGCATCCTGGGAAGTGAACACCAGCACGTTGCACTCAGGGAACTGGGCCATGATCCAGACCAACAGGTCCAGGCCATCGAAACCGTTCATTACCAGGTCCAGGATCACCAGGTCTGGCACGCACTCCTTGATAAAAGTCCTGGCATCACCCGTGCCGCTGGCGTCCCGGATGTGGGTGAACGCCTCATTCTGGCAAATAAGCCGCAGCGCCCCTCTTATGACAGGGTGGTCATCCACGATTAACACGTCTTTCAAGGTAATTCCCCAGGTCATTACAAACGGCACCGGCACCATGACTGCACCGGACTCTCGCACAAGCACCGGGCTCTGCCACCTGTCAGATCCGACAGTGCAGACCAACGGTCTTTCTCAGCGTCCATGGCCCTGCCTGAGGGCGCACGTCCACGGTTGCAGCGACTCACTGGCTTGAGGGTCGACCTGCTCCATCAGGCGCCGCAGGGAGGCAAGGTCAGGCAGTGGCGCCTGGCTCAGGTGCATGCTCGATCGGCGCGCGACTGGCACCCGCGACAGACTGGCCGGTTGCGCGTTGTAGATCATCCCGTGACGAACCTGTGGGTTATAGATAACAAAATCGTGCAAGTCCAACGCCCCGCTTGCCAGCCCGGCATTGACGACAATCAGGTCGAAGGGCTCGCTGCCGTACTCCACCAGAGTCAGCAACTCTTGCACATGGCTCACGGGGACAATCCGGAAATAGCCGTGTTGATTGAACAGCCGCTCCAGCACGACTCGATGAGCATGGTGTGGATCGGCAATCAGAATACGGAGTGCTTTGTTCGGCATGGCAAGCTTTCCAATAGCAACGCGCCAGGTAGAAACCGGCTCAAGAACATTAAGGGCCGTCAGGCTAGAGGAAGACCTTGAAAGGCGATGTAGGACTATTCCTAAAATAATGACGGACCAAGCCTCTGCGGCGAGGAAACTAATCCTGCACCCGACGCTTTTGTAGGAGCTGGCGAAGCCTGCGATCTTTTGATCTTTTGATCTTTTGATCTTTCGCTTGAGACTCAACTGTCAGGGGAAAGATCGCAGCCTCGTTGCACTCGTCAGCTCCTACGGCCCTGGGGACAGATTTCCTCCCACATAGGTCTTCAGTTGTTCCGCCAGGTGCTCGATGGCTTGGCGAATATCTTCCACAGCGTGGGCAAGCCGCAACGTGTCGCCGCCCCGACAAGCACTTTCCAGCGCCTCACAGGCGGCGATCAGGCCTTGCGCCTGGATGATCCGCGCCCCACCCTTGATCCGGTGCGCCAGGTCCGCCAGGCCCGACAAGTCTTGTCGGCTGGACAGGTGCAACAGTCGTGCTTGATCGTCGGCATTGCTGCTGACCAGTTCCTCCAGCAGCGCCCTGATGGCGGTCGTGTCACCGCCGGTCAATTGCTCCAGGCTGGTCAAGTCGATGCCATCGCCGGGCTGAGGCGTCCCCACGTCCGGCATGACCGAAGCCAGGCATGCGTTGAGTTCCCGAAGGCTGATGGGTTTGAACAAGCAATCGTCCATCCCTGCCTCGGCGCAGCGGTCCTTTTCCTCAGGCTGGGCGTTGGCCGTGAACCCCAGGATCACCCCGGGCGACAGGTTTTGCGCACGCTCTTCGTCGCGAATGGCCCGCGCGAGTTCGTAGCCGCTCATCAAGGGCATGTTGCAATCGGTGATGACCACATCGAAGTGTTCACTGCGCCAGGCATTCAGACCTTCGACACCGTTCTGCGCCTCCTGGACACGATGGCCCAGGTAGCCCAGTTGCTGGGACAGCAGCAAGCGGTTGGCCGGGTAGTCATCGACCACCAGGATACTCAGCGCCCGGCCCGGCACCAGCGCCTCGGCCTCGACAGGCGGCGCGGCCGGCAAGGCATCGAGCAGGGGCAGGTCCAGCAGAATCTCGACCTGCGTGCCCACCCCCGCTACGCTGCGCAATGTCAGGGTACCGCCCATCATTTCGCACAACGTACGGCTGATGACCAACCCCAGCCCGGAACCGCTGCGGGCCGACTGGGTCGCGTGAGCGGCCTGGGTAAAGGGGCTGAACAGGCGGCGCTGGTCTTCAGGCGGAATCCCGCAGCCGGTGTCCTCGACGCGCAGGCAAACGCCCAGGCGCCCGTGTTCAACGTCAGGCTCGCCGCGCACACTCAGGCGCACCTCGCCCTGGTCGGTGAACTTGATGGCGTTGCTCAACAGGTTCGAGACGATCTGCTTGAAGCGCAACGGGTCGATCAACACGTCACGGCTGACCCCGGCGTCCAGCACCCGTTGCAGGCGCAGGTGTTTCTGCCCGGCCAGGCCCTCGAAAATCCGCGCCACCGACTCGGTCAATTCGTACAGATTGGCCCGTTGCGGCGTCAGCGACAACTTGCCCGACTCGATGCGAGCGATGTCGAGGATGTCGCCGATCAAATCCAGCATGCCATGGGCGGCCCCCGACGCGACCTCGATGGCGAACCGGTCCACAATGCCTTGGTCGGCTTTTTTCAGGGCCAGCTCCAGCAGCCCAATCACCGCATTCATCGGTGTGCGGATCTCATGGCTCATGGTCGCCACGAAGGTGGTCTTGGCGCGGTTGGCGTCGTCGGCGCTTTCCTTGGCAATGCGCAATTGCTCCAGCAGGCGCCGCAAGTAAATGACCCAGCCCAAGGTCACCAGCAACAGCAACGCAGCGACGGTGAACCCCTGGAGAATCGTGGTGCGGTTGCGCAACCAGTAACTGTCGTCGATCACCACCTCACTGCGCCAACGGTTGGTCAACTCATCCATCTCTTCGGGAGAAATGCTCAGCAGCGCCTTGTCGAGAATCGAGTAAAGCTCCAATGCGCCCCGGTTCGTCGCCAACGCAACGCGCGCGGGCAAGATGCCAACGGTACTGGTGACCTGCAGCGTGTCGCGGTACTGGCGTGAGATCATGTAGCGGGCGCTGATCAGCGGATTGATCGCAGCGTCCGCCGTGCCGGCGGCGACCATGGTCATGGCGTCGGCGTTGTTTTGTGCCGTCACCAACTGCACGCGAGGGAACTGCTCCAGCAGGAACTCGCGCAACACGTTACCGCGCACCAACGCCAGGCGCTTGCCGGCCATCTGGTCCAGGGTTAGCGGGCCCTTGGCTCGAGCGGGCACCACCAGCACAAACGGATTCGTCAGGTACGGTCGGGTAAAGCGCAACTCATCTTCGAGTTCGGTGCTGGGTATGGCGGTCGCCAAGACATCAGCCTTGTCGCTCTTGATCTGCCCGATCAAATCGTCAACCGAGCCGCCACGCTGCACATCGAATTTCAAACCGGTACGTAAGCTGATCCTCGCCAGCACATCGGCGCCGATCCCGCGCAAATGGCCTTGTTCATCAAAGAACGTCAGCGGCAGGAAGTTTTCGTTGACCGCCACCTTGATCCGCGGATGAGCGTCCAGCCAGCGCTGCTCCTTGACGCTGAAATGCAGCGCCTGCTGTCCCGGCATGCTCGCGCCGCCGGCACTCCAGCGCCTCAGAATGCTCATTTGTTCGCTGGCGGGAATGGCTTGCAGTGCGGCATTGACGATGCGCAACAGGCGCGTGTTGTCGCGACTGACCGCGAATGCGAACGGCTGCACTTCCATGCGCGAGAAATCGGCCAGTTGAATATTGTTTAGGTAATTCTTGCTGATCAGGTAGTTGGAACTGATTGAATCCCCTAGATAAACATCGGCCTGACCAAACGCCACGGCGCCGATGGCACTCAAGGTCGAGGGGAACAACTGCAACGAGGCATCGGGATAAAACGCCTCGACCGTCTCCGGCGGCAAGTAGTGATACAGCATCGCCACCCGCTTGCCCGCCAGGTCGGTGGGCAAGTCCTGGCTGTCGTTGACCCGGGCCACGAGAGTCGGCAGGTCGTCGGCATAAGCCTGGGACATCGCCAGGTCTCGATCGGCGGCTTCGAAGCCGTTGGCGGTGCCGAGCATATCGACTTCACCGCCGCGCAGGGCCTGGAGTGATTCGGCACGGGACGGATAACGCTGGACCTGCACCTTGACGTGCAGGAGTTGCCCGAGCAATTGCGCATAGTCGGCGGTCAGGCCTTCATAGTCGCGAGCATTGCCGGTGATGCTGAAAGGCGCGTAGTCCGGCGCCGAGGCGCCCAGCTGCAACGTGCCCTTTTGGCGCAGCCAGCGCCAGTCGGCAGCGTCCAGGGACACCGAATAATCGCTCACATTGGAGCGCCCGAGCACCTGCAGCGCCTCGGGTGCCGCGTCCACCGGTGGCACCACACTCAATGAGCCCAGCAACAGCGTCACCAGGCCTGTGCGTAAGAACAGCATCATCTGGTCAGTTTGTTTCGTTTGGCGTAGTCGGCCCGGCGCACCGCGACTGCACGTTACAGTCAGGGTGGACCGGCTGAGGGTTCAGACTGCCAATACGAGGGAACAGCGAACCGAGCCTTTCAAACAGCAGGAGGCTGTGAGGTGAGTGTAGGAAATTTCTGAAGAATTTCCTGACGGTTTCTCGTTGTTTTGTAGGCGTTGGCGAAGCCTGCGATCTTTTGATCTTTCACTTGGGCCCCAAGTGTTTGGGAAAGATCGCAGCCTCGCTTCGCTCGACAGCTCCTACACGGCGGCCAACAGCAGATCGCGCACCGGACGCGCCTGCCCACGATGGCTCCCATGCTCATAGAGCGAGCCGGCGATTTCATCGGCGCGCACCGGCAGGATCGACAGCAAGGTGTCGCTCAGACCATGGCTGGCCTGGCAGAAGCCCTGCATGTAGATCGCCGCCTTGCAGCGCTCGTCGGTGATCAGCTTGTAGTTGCGATCCACCTCGAAATCCCCCAGGTATTGCGCCAGTGGTTCCAGCAGAGCGCGGTGCATCTGCCGCTCATAACCGGTGGCCAGCACCACGGCGTCATAGCGGCGCACGGTCAGCTCTCCCGTGGCGTTGTTGCGCACGGCCAACTCCACGCCGGCGTCGCTGGCCGTGGCCTTTTCGACCGTCGTGAGGGTTCGGAACGCATGACGGGCGACGCCAGAGACTTTCTGGCGATAGAAAATCCCGTAGATGCGTTCGATCAGGTCGATGTCCACCACCGAATAGTTGGTGTTGTGATATTCGTTGACCAGGCGCTCGCGCTCGCTGTGGGGTTGCTGGAACACCAAGTCGGTGAACTCCGGCGAGAACACTTCGTTGACGAATGGGCTGTCGTCCGCCGGTTTGAGCGCCGAGCCGCGCAGGATCATGTCGACCTGCACCGAAGGGAAGCTGTCGTTGAGGTCGATGAAGGCCTCCGCCGCGCTCTGCCCGCCACCGATGATGGCGATGTTCATCGGCTGACCGCTCACACAGGGCTGGCTCGCCATGCGCGCCAGGTACTGGGAATGGTGGAACACCCGCGCATCATCCTTGAACGCCTCGAACGCCTCGGGGATGCGCGCGGTACCGCCGGCACTGACCACCAGCGAACGGGTGGTTCGGATCAACTCCTCGCCCTGGGCATCGCGGGAAATCACCCGCAACGCTTCGACCTGTTGATTGTGCAGCAGCGGTTCGATGCGCAGCACTTCTTCGCCATAACGACTCTGTTCGGTGAAATGCCCAGCCACCCAGCGCAGGTAGTCATTGAACTCCATGCGACACGGGTAGAAGGTGCCGAGGTTGATGAAATCCACCAGGCGGCCATGGTGCTTGAGGTAATTGACGAACGAATACGGGCTGGTGGGGTTGCGCAGGGTCACCAGGTCCTTGAGGAAGGAAATCTGCAACTCGCTCTGGGTCACCAGGGTGTTGCCGTGCCAGCGGTAGTCGGCCTGTTTGTCGAGGAACAGCACGTCCAGTTCACCCTGGACCGGCCCCCGCTCCTGCAGCGCGATGGCCAGCGCCAGGTTCGAAGGGCCGAAACCAATGCCGATCAAGTCGTGAATGATGGGCGATGCAATTGCCTGTGTCATGTCCAGTGTCCTCTGGAAAAGCCCTCAACAGGGCGCGAAAAGCCTGGGGTGACCTGCCCAGCGTTTAGGGGCCAACAAGTCGTGTGTTGAGAGGAACGAGGACAATGAAAAAAAATTTACCGCGATACGACCGGCGTGAGCAGATTAATGCGCGTCCCACTGCCGCACGCGAACGCGGCAATGCTTCATCGCGTTGACGATGTGTTTTTCCACCAGTGCCCGGGAAATGCCCAGGCGCTCGGCGATTTGCGGGTGAGACAGGCCTTCGAGCTTGCGCAGCAGGAAACTCTCGCGGCACAGCGGCGGCAGCTCGGCCAGGGCACGCTGGAGCATGTCCAGACGCTGGCCGTGGTCGAGACTGGTCTGGGGCGACGGGGTGAAGAAGCGCTCTTCGCTGTCCAGCACCTCCAGGGATTCGACCTGACGCACGGTATTGCGCCGATGCCCGTCGATCACCAGGTTCAATGCCGTGCGATAGAGGAACGCCCGGGGCTGTTCAATGGGGGTGTCGCTGGCGCGCTCCAGCACCCGCACATAGGCGTCATGCACCACATCCTCGGCCGCCTGGCGGTTGCCTAGCCTGGCGTTCAGGAAACACACCAGCTCGCGATAGTAGTTCTCCAACATGACTCCCGTGCGCAATGACTGCGACAGCTATCCCTGTGCCCACTCGGCATGCCTGGGACAGGCAATGGCACGATAGTGGCAGATTCAATCGCGTAATTTATAGTAATTCTCATATAGATTTAAAGCTTTGGTTTGTATCAAGGCTGATTCGTTCATTGCCAGTGGCGCCTGGCACTGCTGTTGTGGCGAAAGCCTGCCAAGTGTTCCGCACCTCTAAATTCCCGCCCCGAGCGCTCGTTTACCAGAACAGCCTCCCATCCCTGCCCTTCCTCGGACGGGTCCGATATCACCGGCCGGAACCCTGCATGAAACGTCCCCGCCTTACCCGACGCGCCTGCCTTCTCACCTTCGCCCTGCTTCCGGCCGTGGCCTTCGCCGCGTGGCAAGCGGTGGCGCCAAGCCGTGCGCCCCTGGTCACCGCCCCCGTCACCCGGGGCGATATCGAAAACAGCGTCACCGCCCTGGGCACCTTGCAACCGCGGCGTTATGTCGACGTCGGCGCCCAGGCGTCCGGGCAGATCCAGAAGATTCACGTGGAAGCCGGCGACGAGGTCCGTGAAGGCCAACTGCTGGTGGAAATCGACCCGTCCACGCAAAAAGCCAAGCTTGATGCCGGGCGCTTTTCCATCGAAAACCTCAAGGCCCAGCTCCAGGAACAGCGCGCCCAGCACGACCTTGCGCAGCAGAAATTCCGGCGCCAGCAGCAACTGAAGGCCGGCGGCGCCACCCGCGAGGAAGACGTGCAGACTGCCCAGGCCGAAGTGCGGGCGACCCAGGCGCGCATCGACATGTTCCAGGCCCAGATCCGCCAGGCCCAGGCCAGCCTGCGCAGTGACGAGGCTGAATTGGGCTATACGCGCATCTATGCGCCGATGAGCGGCACCGTGGTCGCCGTCGGTGCCCGGGAAGGCCAGACCCTCAACGCTCAGCAGCAAACCCCGCTGATCCTGCGCATCGCCCGGCTGTCGCCGATGACTGTCTGGGCCGAAGTCTCGGAAGCCGATATCGGCCACGTCAAACCAGGCATGAGCGCCTACTTCACCACCCTGGCCGGCGGCAGCCGGCGCTGGAGCAGCAGCGTTCGCCAGATCCTCCCGGTGCCGCCGCGCCCACTGGAAGCCAGCCAGGGCGGCAGCCCCACGGGCGGTCGCAGCGGCAGCGAGCGGGTGGTGCTCTACACCGTGTTGCTGGATGTGGACAACGCCGACCGCGCGCTGATGACCGACATGACCGCCCAAGTGTTTTTCGTCGCTGCCCAAGCCAAGGATGTGTTGACCGTACCCATCGCCGCTTTGCAGGACGTCGGCCAAGTTCAGGTGCTGGCCGACAATGGCGAGGTCCAGTCGCGCACCGTTCGCACCGGCGTCAGCGATCGGCTGCGCACACAGATCCTCGACGGCCTGAGCGAAGGCGACCGCGTGCTGATCGGCCCGGCCAGCGGCAGCGGAGGCTGAATGAACACGCCCCTGATCGAACTGCGGGACATTCGCAAAGCCTACGGCGGTGGCGACAGCCCGCGAGTGGAGGTGCTGCGCGGCATTGACTTGGCCATTCACGCCGGGGAATTCCTGGCGATTGTCGGGGCGTCCGGCTCCGGCAAATCCACCTTGATGAACATCCTCGGCTGCCTCGACCGCCCCACCCGCGGCGAGTACCGTTTCGCCGGCGAAGACGTCGCCAATCTGGGCAGCGATGAATTGGCCTGGTTGCGGCGCGAAGCGTTCGGTTTCGTGTTCCAGGGCTATCACCTGATTCCTTCCGGCACCGCCCAGGAAAACGTCGAGATGCCAGCCATCTACGCCGGCACCTCCGCCGCCGAGCGCCACGCCCGGGCCAGCGCCCTGCTCGAGCGCCTGGGCCTGGCCAGCCGCACCGGCAACCGCCCCCATCAATTGTCCGGCGGCCAGCAGCAACGGGTGTCGATTGCCCGGGCCTTGATGAACGGCGGGTACATCATCCTCGCCGACGAACCCACCGGTGCCCTCGACAGCCAGAGCGGCATCGAGGTCATGGCCTTGCTCGACGAACTGGCGAGCCAGGGCCATGTGGTGATCCTGATCACCCACGACCGCGAAGTGGCGGCCCGGGCCAAGCGCATCATCGAGATCCGCGATGGACTGATCATCAGCGACAGCGCCACCGCTTTGCCCCACGAGGTGCAAGCCAATCCAAAGGCCTTGCAAGCCGTGGACCTGCGCCAGCGCCTGAGTGCCGGCAGCGAACACAACGGTGCCTGGAAAGGCGAGCTGGTGGACGCGGTACAGGCGGCGTGGCGGGTGATGTGGATCAACCGTTTCCGCACCGCCCTGACGCTACTGGGCATCGTCATCGGCGTGGCCTCGGTGGTGGTCATGCTGGCCGTGGGCGAAGGCAGCAAGCGCCAGGTCATGGCCCAGATGGGCGCGTTCGGCTCGAACATCATCTACCTCAACGGCAGCGCGCCCGCGCCGCGCGCCGCCAAGGGCATCATCAGCGAATACGACCTGGCTGCCCTCGCCGACCTGCCCGAGGTGCAACGGATCATGCCGGTCAACGGCGCCGAAGCCAGCGTACGTTTCGGCAACCTCGACCACACCAGCTACGTCGGTGGCAACGACACGAACTTTCCGATCATCTTCAATTGGCCGGTGGCCGAGGGCAGCTACTTTACCGATGCCGACGAACGCGGCGCCGCGGCGGTGGCGGTGATCGGCCACAAGGTCCGGCAGAAGCTGCTCAAGGACGTCGCCGATCCCATCGGCCGCTACATCCTGATCGAGAACATGCCATTCCAGGTGGTCGGCGTACTGGCGGAAAAAGGCGCCAGCTCCGGGGATTCGGACGCCGACAATCGCATCGCCATCCCCTACTCCGCCGCCAGCGTGCGGCTGTTCGGCACCCGCCATCCCGAGTACGTGGTGATCGCCGCGCGCGATGCAGGCAAGGTCCAGGAGGCCGAACAGGCGATCTCCCGGACGCTGTTGCGCCTGCACGACGGCAAGCAGGATTTCGAGCTGACCAACAACGCCGCGATGATCCAGGCCGAGGCGCGCACCCAGGGCACGCTGTCACTGATGCTCGGCGCCATCGCGGCGATTTCGCTGCTGGTGGGCGGCATCGGCGTGATGAACATCATGCTCATGACCGTGCGCGAACGCACCCGCGAGATCGGCATCCGCATGGCCACCGGTGCCCGCCAGCGCGACATCCTGCGCCAATTCCTCACCGAAGCAGTGATGCTCTCGGTGGTCGGAGGGGTCACCGGTATCGGTCTGGCCCTGCTGGTGGGCGGCGCGTTGCTGCTGGGCAAGATCGCCGTGGCCTTCGAATGGTTGGCGGTGTTCGGCGCCTTCGGTTGCGCGCTGGTCACCGGCGTTGTCTTCGGTTTCATGCCCGCCCGCAAGGCCGCCCGCCTCGACCCGGTCGCGGCCCTTACCAGTGAATGAACCCCACGCTATGAAAGTCCACCTGACCCTCCTGGCCGCCAGCCTGTTGCTGGCAGCCTGCGCCACCCCTGCGTCGGCCCCGGACAGCGGCCTCCAACCACCACCGGCCTGGCAGAACCTCGATACGCCCAGCGCCCGAGCGGACAACCAGCAGTGGTGGACACACTTTGGCAGCCCGCAATTGAACCGTTTGATCGAGCAGGCGCGCCTGGACAGCCACGACCTGGCCGCCGCCATGGCCCGGGTGCGCCAGGCCGAGGCCAGCGCGGTGATCGCCGGGGCACCGTTGCTGCCCGCGGTCACGGCCGGGCTCAACGGCAATCGCCAGGAGTTGCTACGGGGCAAGAGCTACAGCCAGCTGGATGTGGATCGGAACAGCCGCACCATCGATTACTACGACGCCAACCTCAGCGCCACTTATGAGCTGGATTTCTGGGGCGGCAAACGGGCGGCCCGGGACAGTGCGCTGAAGACGTTGTCGGCCAGCCAGTTCGACCGCGCGACGGTGGAGTTGACCCTGTTCAGCGGCGTCGCCAACAGCTACACCCAGGCCTTGTCCCTGCGCGAACAACAGCGCATCGCCGAACAGAACCTGGGCAATGCCCAACGCGTGCTCGACCTGGTGCAGACCCGCTACGACGCCGGCAGTGCCACAGCCCTGGAACTGTCCCAGCAAAAAAGCCTGGTGGCAGCCCAGCAACGCCGGCTGCCCCAGGTGCAGCAACAGGCCCGCGAAGCCTTGATTACCCTGGCAACGCT
The DNA here is from genome assembly GCF_963970515.1 of Pseudomonas sp. RL_5y_Pfl2_73. Lineage (NCBI taxonomy): Bacteria > Pseudomonadati > Pseudomonadota > Gammaproteobacteria > Pseudomonadales > Pseudomonadaceae > Pseudomonas > Pseudomonas sp. RL_5y_Pfl2_73. Next base: position 46,749 of record NZ_CAXAPD010000028.1, read on the forward strand.
GCTGGGGCAACCGGTGCAGTCGGTCACACTCGACGACGACAGTTTCGACCGCCTGCACTGGCCGGCCATCGACGCTGGCGTGCCCAGCCAATTGCTGAGCCGCCGCCCGGACATCGCCGCCGCCGAAGCCCGCCTCGCCGCCGCCCAGGCCGACATCACCGTCGCTCGCGCCGCCATGCTGCCCAGCATGACCCTGGGCCTGAGCCTCGCCACCGGCGCCGATATCGCCAACCAGTTGCTGCGCAACAACGTCTACAACCTCAGCGCCGGTTTGGCCGCGCCAATCTTCAACAACGGCCGCCTGAGCGCCGAACGCGACCGAGCCACCGCGCGCCAGGAAGAACTGCTGGAGCTCTACCGCGCAGCCATCATCAACGGCTTCGCCGACGTCGAAAAAGCCCTGAACGGCATCAACGGCCTGGACCGTCAACGGCAATGGCAAAGCGAAGAACTGCACCAGGCCCAGACCGCCTTCGACATCGCCCAACGCCGCTACCAGGCCGGCGCCGAAGACCTGCTCACCGTGCTGGAAACCCAACGCACGCTGTACGCCGCACAGGACATGAACGTGCAACTGCGATTGGCGCGGGTGCAGGCAAGTGTGGCGTTGTATAAGGCGTTGGGTGGGGGTTGGCGGGTGATGTAGGCCCCAGGCTCATCTTTCGATCGTTCCCACGCTCCGCGTGGGAATGCCTCTACGGACGCTCTGCGTTCGGCTCTCTGGGACGCGGAGCGTCCCCGGCTGCATTCCCACGCGGAGCGTGGGAACGATCAGTAATGGTGTTCGGCTTTGGCTCTGTTTATCCGGCCATGTAGGACTCCCGAGCAAGGCTACGCTGCCTTGCGTCATCGCCTACAACTACGCCAGAATCCGCCGGCTTGTGCGCTTGGCTCGTGGCTTTTACTGTTTCCGGGTCGCTGATTTCAGCGATCGGGTTTGGTAGCCCGCGAGTCAACTAGGCGCAAGCGCCACCTTCTACAGATGCTCTCTCGCGTCTGTGTCATGGTGGCCGTGCGCAGGGCGTCTTCGGGCGCGCCGGGTTCCTAGTGCTCCGGTCTACCAACCCGCGTACGGCCGCCACCCAATCGTTTGGTAGCGAGGGTGTCGGCTCCTGAAAATGAATACTAGGAGTTACGCCATGTTCAAGATCACCCCCAATCCCCCCGAAGACGATTCCAAGAAACTCGACGAAGCCGCCGACCGCGCCCTCGCCTACTACCTCGACTCAAAGCCTGAAAAACCCACTCCACCACCGGACCCGTTGTTCACCGTGGCCGAAGGCGCGGACCTGGAATGCCTGCTGGCCAACCTCAGCGAAACCCTCGCATCGGTCAATGCCATGGCCAATGAGCTGGCGTTTGATCTGGAAGGCGCACGGCGGAGTTTTGCCCTGGGGATCCAGCAGATGGTCGAGCTGAGTGAGCTCTTGGCAAACCGCGCCCTGGACATCGCCGCGCCGCGCTAAGCGCCCGCGTCATTGTGCTGAGCTACATCCCGTAGGAGCTGACGAGTGCAACGAGGCTGCGATCTTTCCCCTGACGCTTGAGTCCCAAGAGAAAGATCAAAAGATCGCAGCCTTCGGCAGCTCCTACTGAGCGCCCCCCAGCGAAGATCCCCTCGCCACAAGGGTGTCCGGCTTCATCCGGTGGATATTCGCAGGGATAAGCTATTTGGGCGGCGGCACCTTGAGCGCCGCCGTCGCCAGCTCGATCAGTGCCTGCTTGTCGTATTCGTCCACGTCGTTATCTCCATCGATGTCGCCATGGATCGAGACCTTGTCCAAAGCTCCATCGGGCTTCGTCCTGGAGACGCGAACGCTGTAGGAGGCCACGATCGAGTCGGAAAAATCCTTGCTCGGGTCGTCGTCAACGAAGCCCGTCATACGGGTGACGAAATCGAGTTTGACCGCACGATAGGTTTCGCCGGTTTTTTCAGCCAACGTAACCAAGATGCCTTTGCTGGTTTCCATTTGAAGTCCTCCAATGCTCATCGCACCGGAGCAACGTACTCTCTACAACAGACCGCGTCTGCTGTAAGAACTAACAGGTCGATCCGAAAAACCTGGCTGGGGTTACACCGGCTTGGACTTGAGATTGCGCGCATACCACGGCCGTTGCGGCACGCGGCGGAACAGTTCGGAGAGCTTTTTGTCATCGCTGCCGAAGGTGATGCGCAGGGCCAGCTTCATGGTTTCCGGGTCCATTTCCACCGAACGTCCGATCTGCAGCCCCGGCGTGGTGCTGCAACCGTGGGTGTCCGGGCCCAGCCAGGGGTCGGCGATTTCGACCCAGCGGCCCGGGGTGAACCAGGGCACGCCGTTGACGTCGAGCCGGCTCACTTCCCCCGGGTGGAAACGTTCGTGGGCGCGGAACCAGTCTTCGAGGCGGTCGTCGATCCAGCCGTGGAAGGCCCAGAACACCGGGCTCACGTGGGAGGAAAACGGATCACCGAGGAAGTCGTTTTCCGGCGCGTACCAGCGCGCGGCGAAGTCGTCCGGGTCGCGAGCGAACGGCACCGGGTGACCGTTGGAAGGGTCACGCGGCACCGAGGCCCAGCGCATGTGCAGCCAGTCGTGCAGGCCCAATTCCACTTCCGAACCAAACTGGCCCAGGGTCAGTTTCGACAGGTAGCGCGGGTCGCGGTAGCGCGATTCCCAGACCTGGAAATTGCTGTGGTAGGTCTCGGCGGTCTTGATGTCGCTGACCCACTGGGCGTACTGCGCGTCGCCATCGGCCAGCCAGGTGGGCGGCAAGGCCGTGCCATCGTGGTTATCGAGGTAGCGGGCAAACCCAAGGCGATCGCGTTCCAGCTCCGGTTGCGGCAAGGGAAAGCGCGGCCACGACGGCAGCGGCTGGAACGAACGGGCCGTGCCGAGCATGTGTCGGTGCATGAAAAAGAAGTCCACGCCCGAGCCGTTGCGATCCTTGCGCGGGCCGCGGGCATCACGCTCCTGGTCCCGTGGGCCGGGCTGCCAGCCGATGCCGCGCAAGGCATTGCGCTTGTCTTCGTCCAGGGTGTGCCATTTGTCCCGCGTGGCGTGCCAGAGCTGGTGGAACAGCCGATGCTCGGGCGACACCAGCCAGGCCAGCAACGGCGGGCTCAGCGGCGTGCGCTCCCGGGCCTCGGGGAAGCGCTGCTTGAGGGCGATGAAATGATTGTCCTGTTCAGGCAGTGCCATGGGGCGGTCCAGGCGCAACACACGACCGCTGAGGGTGGCGCTGCCGGCATTGCCGAAGCCGGCCCAGACTTCGTCCAGGGTCATGATGCATTCATAGTCCGGCGCGTCCTGTCGGGCACTCATCAGCCGCCAGCTCAGTTGCTTCGGGTCGGTGCCGGCCAGGTCGCCCAGCACCCGATAACGCGGCTCATCGGTGTCGCGCAAGCGTTCGGCAGTGTCGAGGTAGCCCACCAGGCCACGGCCCCTTTGGCCGATGTCGAGCAATAGCTGCAAATCGTCCTGCGGCAAACCTTCGAGACCGGCGTCACGGCCGGTGAAACGGATCGTCCAGATGCCCCGCAACGCATCGGCCCGGCGCTGGCCCTCTACGTCAGCCACGTCGAACGAGGCCTCGCCGGGGGTAATGGTCGGGTCCGGCCGGGTCAGTTCGCGATGCCCGTAATACACCGCAGGCACGGCGGCACCGGTCAGCGCCAGGCCTGCCATGAACCATCGTCGAGAAATCGTCATTGCCTTACCTGTGTCCAGCCCTGGAGCGGGCTTTATCCAAGCTAGAACGAGGGGTGGGCTGACAAATTTATAGGCAGCTGTGAGGGCCTCATCGCGAGCAGGCTCGCTCCCACAATGGATCTGAGTACATTCGCAAGAGATGGGTGGGTTTCAAGGCCGCTATCGCGAGCAAGCTCGCTCCCACAGGGGATCTGGGTACATTCAGCAGAAACAGGTCAACTGCAAGGCCGCCTCGCGAGCAAGCTTTGCTCCCACAGTGGAATTGGATGCGGTCCCCTGTGGGAGCGAGCTTGCTCGCGATGGCGGCCCCGAGAACACCTAAATTTCCCCGCCGATCACTCGTTCTCCCCAGATAGCAAAGGCCCCGCGCCTGTCCTTCCAAGGCGAACCTGACTGAGATCGGCAATGACAACACCTCGTTCGAAAAAGGCTCTTTTCATCGGCCTGCCCCTGGCCCTGGCGTTGGCCGTCGGTGCTGGCGTCGCGGCTTGGGACCACTGGTGGCGGGATAACCCCGGCTACCCGGTCAAAGTCATGAACGAAGCCAGGGAGCTGCACGAACGCCTGCTGTCCTTCGACAGCCACATCACCGTACCGCTGGATTTCGGCACCGCCGGCAATGAAGCCGACAAGGACGGCAGCGGCCAGTTCGACCTGGTGAAAGCCAACCGCGGGCAGTTGTCCGGTGCGGCCCTGACGGTGTTTGGCTGGCCGGAGTTGTGGAACGGCCCCAACGCGCCGCACAAGCCCACCGCCGGCTTCGTTGAGGAAGCGCGCAACCAGCAGGAGGTGCGCTACAAGATCATCACCGGCATGGTCCGGGACTTCCCCAACCAGGTCGCCATCGCCTACACCCCGGATGATTTCCGTCGCCTGCACGGCGAAGGCAAGTTCGCGATCTTCATCAGCATGCTCAACGCCTATCCCCTCGGCCACGACCTGAGCCTGCTGGACCTGTGGACGGCGCGGGGCATGCGCATGTTCGGCTTCAGCTACATCGGCAACAACGACTGGGCCGACTCCTCGCGACCGCTGCCGTTCTTCAACGATTCGCCCGACGCCCTCGGCGGCCTGTCGGACATCGGCAAGCAAGCGGTGACGCGCCTGAACGACCTGGGCGTGATCATTGACGTGTCGCAGATGTCGACCCAAGCCCTGGAGCAAGTCGCGCAACTGAGCCGCACGCCGCTGGTGGCGTCCCATTCGGCACCACGGGCGATGGTCGACATTGCGCGCAACCTCAGCGACAAGGAAATGCAACTGATCAAGGCCAGCGGCGGCGTGGTGCAGATCGTCGGTTTCTCCCAATACCTGCGGCCGCTGACGCAAAAGACCCAGGACAAACTCAACGCCCTGCGCGAACGCTTCGACCTGCCGCCACTGCCCAACCTGGCGATGGCGCTGATGCCCGGCGACCCGATCATCGCCGCCTGGCCGGAACAGAAATTCGGCGAATACGCCGGCCAGCTGTACGGCATTCTCGAAGAGGAACCCAAGGCCAGCCTCAAGGACCTGGGGGAGGCCATCGACTACACCGTGCGCAAGATCGGCATCGATCACGTCGGCATCAGCTCGGACTTCAACGAAGGCGGCGGAGTGAAAGGCTGGGAGAACGTCGGCGACATCCGCAACGTCACCGCCGAACTGCTGACCCGCGGCTACTCCGAAGCCGACATCGCCAAACTGTGGGGCGGCAATTTCCTGCGGGTCTGGGATCAGGTCCAGAAAGCCGCCCGCCCCGTCCTCGCCTCGACCCAAAAGACTGTCCAGCCATGAATGAACGTCGCACCTTCCTGAAGCAGGCCGGGATCCTCGTCGCCGGCCTGCCCCTCGCCGCCAGCCTGCCCGCCACGGCCAGCGCCGATCCTCTGCCGCCGCTGCCGAAAAATAAATGGGCGCAACTGCGCTCGCTGTTCGATCAGGACCCGGACTACCTGCACTTCTCCAACTTCCTGGTCACCACTCACCCGCGCCCGGTGCGCGAGGCCATCGAAAAGCACCGCGCCGCCCTGGATAAAAACCCGGGGCTGTTGATGGACTGGGACCTGGGCGTCACCGAAGAACGCGAGGAAAACGTCCGCACCTGGGCCGGCCGCTACCTGCAAGCGAACCCGAAGCAGATCGCCCTCACCGGCAGCACCACCGAAGGCCTGTCGATGATCTACGGCGGCGTCCATGTGGCGGCCGACCAGGAAATACTCACCACCACCCACGAACACTACGCCACTCACACCATTCTCGACCTGCGCACCCAACGGACGGAAACACGGGTGCGCAAGATCAAGCTGTTCGACAACGCCCACGACGCCAGCCATGAACAGATCCTCACGGCCATCGACCGCAACATCCGCCCCGAAACCCGGGTGCTGGGCATGACCTGGGTGCACTCGGGCAGCGGTGTGAAGCTGCCGATCGACAAGATCGGCGCCCTGGTGGACAAGCACAACCAGGGCCGCAGCGATGAACAGCGGATCATTTATGTGGTGGACGGCGTGCACGGTTTCGGCGTCGAAGACCTCAGCTTCCCCGCCATGAATTGCGACTTTTTCATCGCCGGCACCCACAAGTGGATGTTTGGCCCACGCGGCACGGGCCTGGTGTGCAGCCGCAGCGAAGAGCTCAAGTACGTCACGCCAATCATCCCGACCTTCTCCGAAGCCACGGCGTTTTCCACCACCATGACCCCAGGCGGTTATCACGCTTTCGAGCATCGCTGGGCGGCGGACGAAGCGTTCAAGTTGCACCTGCAATTGGGCAAGGCCGAGGTGCAGGCGCGCATCCATGCCCTCAATAGCTATTTGAAAAAACAGCTGCTGGCACAGCCGCAGATCGAACTGGTCACCCCGCTGAGCCCAGACCTGTCCGCCGGTTTCACCTTCTTCCGGGTCAAGGGCCGCGACAGCGACGAAGTCGCCGCTTACCTGATGAAGAACCGGGTGATCGCCGACGCCGTGCATCGCGATGCGGGGCCGGTGGTCCGCACCGCGCCGGGGCTGCTCAACACCGAAGCCGAGATCGATCGCTTCATGGGCTTGCTGGCCAAGACACTCTGAACCTGACTTTAACGAGAGAAATAGATGAACAGTTTTTCCTTGAAGCTACTCCCGGCACTGGCCCTCGCCGCCCTGCTGCCCTCCGGCGCCCAGGCGTCTCAAGCGGGCCAGGTCTTTCGTGACTGCAAGGACTGCCCGGAAATGGTCGTGCTGCCCACCGGCACCTTCCAGATGGGCACACCGGACGACGAAGTAGGCCGCGAGCCCGACGAAGGCCCGATGCACCCAGTGACGTTCGCCAAACCGCTGGCGATCAGTCGCTTGCAGGTGCTCAAGGGTGAATGGTTCGCCTACTTGCGCGACACCGGCTACACGATGCCCGACGGCGACGAGCGTCCCGGTCGCGCCTGCAAGGCCGGCATCCCGGACTACCAGGGCAGCGACCCGCGCAAGCAGTACACCGACCGGCACCCGGCGGTGTGCATGGACTTCGCCGAGGCCAATGCCTACGTGGCGTGGTTGTCGAAAAAGACCGGCAAGCAATACCGATTGGTCAGCGAATCCCTGCGCGAGTACGCAGCACGCGGCGGCAGCACCGGGTCGTTCCCCTTCCCTTTTGACGAGGGCAAGGAATACAGCATCGCCCAGCACGCCAACACCTACGGCGCGGCCGACGGCTACAACTTCACCGCCCCGGCCGGCAGCTTCGCACCCAACGCCTTCGGCGTGTATGACATGCACGGCAACATCTACGAATGGACCGCCGATTGCTACAACGAAAACTACGTGGGCGCCCCGAGCGACGGCAGCGCCTGGCTGACCGGCAAGTGCGAATTCAAACGAATCCGCGGCAACGACTGGGGCGAGGCGCCAGTGTTCTCCCGCTCCGGCAACCGCAACGCACTGGTGCCAGGCGACCGCGGCGACTGGATCGGTTTTCGGGTGGCGCGGGATATGTAATCAACCTACCGGACACACCTGAAGCCCCGCTTTTGTGGCGAGGGAGCTTGCTCCCGCTGGGCTGCGAAGCGGCCCCAAGATTTTGCGGTCGCTGCGCAACCGAGCGGGAGCAAGCTCCCTCGCCACAATAATGTGTGTCAGGCGGCTCCTCGCTAAATCCTCTTCCCATCCAATCGTTCTACAGGTGGGCGCGCTCCAACCCGGCGTGCCGCCGTCCTCCAGCCCATGCGGTGAATGCCCCGCGATGGCGTTCGCCCTTTTCATCTAGCAGGAAACCTCCATGAGCCAACCAAAACGCGGGGTGATCAATGAATTGTTCACCTTGCTCAAACCCTTCCGGCTGATTGTCATCGGCGCCATCCTGCTGGGCATGGTCGGTGGTCTCAGCGTGACCGTGCTGCTGGCGACCATCAACAAGGTGCTGCACGCCGAAAGCGGGCTGAGCCACACCGTGGTGGGGGTGTTCGCCGGGTTGTGCCTGCTGGCCCTCGTCAGTTCCATCTGTTCCGACATCGGCACCAACTACGTCGGCCAGAAGATCATCGCCAAGCTGCGCAAGGAGCTGGGGGAAAAAGTCCTGTCGGCGCCCATCCAGCAGATCGAACGCTACCGCAGCCATCGCCTGATCCCGGTGCTGACCCATGACGTCGACACCATCAGCGACTTCGCCTTCGCCTTCGCCCCGCTCGCCATTTCCCTGACCGTCACCCTCGGTTGCATGGGTTACCTGGCGATGCTGTCGTGGCCGATGTTCCTGATGATGGTCGTGGCAATCATCATCGGCACCGTGGTGCAGTACATCGCCCGCGGTCGTGGGATCAAGGGCTTCATGGAGGCTCGCGATTCCGAGGACGAATTGCAGAAGCACTACAACGCCATTGCCGAAGGCGCCAAGGAGCTGCGCATCCATCGCCCCCGTCGGCAACGCATGTTCGTCTCGGGCATCGAGCACACCGCCGACAAGATCTGCGACACGCAGATCCGCTCGGTGAACATTTTCGTGATCGCCAAGACCTTCGGCTCGATGCTGTTCTTCGTGGTGATCGGCCTGGCCCTGGCCCTGCAGTCGCTGTGGCCGAGCGCCGACAAAGCGGTGATGAGCGGTTTCGTGCTGGTGTTGCTGTACATGAAAGGCCCGCTGGAACACCTGATCGGTACCCTGCCCATCGTCAGTCGTGCGCAGATCGCCTTCCGCCGCATCGCCGAATTGTCAGAACAGTTTTCATCCCCGGAACCGCACTTGCTACTCAACGACCAGGGCCAGCCGAAAACGCCGGTGCAGACGCTGGAACTGAGCAATGTGGCCTACAGCTTCCCGGCGGTGGAAGGCGCCACGCCGTTCCGCCTGGGGCCGGTGAACCTGAAGATCGACCAGGGCGACATCGTGTTCATCGTCGGTGAAAACGGCTGTGGCAAGACCACGCTGATCAAGCTGCTGTTGGGCCTCTACGCGCCGCAGCAAGGGGAAATCCGTCTCAACGACCACGCCGTGACGGCCGTGACCCGCGATGACTATCGCCAGTTGTTCACGACGATTTTTGCCGACTACTACCTGTTCGACGACATCGTCCAAGGCGACACCCATATCCCGGACGACGCCAACCAATACCTGCAACGCCTGGAGATCGCCCACAAGGTCAGCGTGCGCGACGGCGCCTTTACCACCACCGACCTGTCCACTGGCCAGCGCAAGCGCCTGGCGCTGGTCAATGCGTGGCTGGAAGAGCGTCCGGTGCTGGTCTTCGACGAATGGGCCGCCGACCAGGACCCGACCTTCCGGCGGATTTTCTACACGGAGTTGCTGCCGGACCTCAAGCGCCTGGGCAAGACCATCATCGTGATTTCCCACGACGACCGTTACTTCGACGTGGCCGACCAATTGGTGCGCATGGAAGCCGGCCGTGTCATCACCGAACTGCAACCCGCGTAAATAATCACGATTCTCATTCTGGTTTTTCTGGGGTGGTGCGTCCTAATTAAGAATTGATCACAACTACACCCTATTAAAACTAAAACCTGCAAGAGTGAAACACATGCCAGCAACTCCGGGAATTCCACGTTTTACCAAGGCACTGATCATGCGCCGCCTGCTGCAACCAGGCTTCAGCGCCACCGCGTTCAGCCTGGCACTGGCCATGCCGTTCAGCGCGCAGGTCCAGGCACAGGAAGTCGACCTCAACATTGCGGCGCAGTCACTGGCGAGTGCCCTGCAGGCGTTGAGCAATCAATCGAACATGCAAGTGCTCTACAGCGCCGATGATGTCCAGGGCCTGCGCAGCCAGCCGGTGAACGGCCGGTTGTCGCCGGCGCAAGCGTTGTCGCAGATGCTGGTGGGGACCGGCGTCATGTTCACCATCCAGGGCAACACCGCCAGCGTGCGCGCCAGGACGGCGGGCGATTCGCTGGAACTGAGCGCCACCACCATCACCGGTAAATCCGCGGAATCGGCCTACGGCCCGGTGGACGGCTACGTCGCCACCCGCAGCGCCACCGGCACCAAGACCGACACGCCGATCCTCGAGATCCCGCAGACCATCAACGTGGTCACCGCCGACCAGATCGCCATCCAGGGCGCACGCAACCTGACCCAGGCCTTGCGCTACACGCCGGGCCTGGACACCAGCGGCTTCACCGACCGCAACACCATCGCCGATGAAGTCACCAGCCGCGGGTTCGCACCGACACAGCTGTACCTCGACGGTGCCTACCTGCCCTATGCCGGCAGCCTGGGCGGCGCGCCGCAAATCGATCCATATACCCTGGAGCGCATCGAAGTGCTCAAAGGCCCCTCATCGGTGCTGTACGGACAGAACCAGCCCGGCGGCTTGATCAACATGGTCTCCAAGCGACCGACCACTGAACAGCGCAGCCAGATCAAGCTGGGCGCGGGCAGCTACAACCGGGTCAACGGCGCGTTCGACACCAGCGGCCCAATCGACGATCAAAAGGAGTTCAGCTACCGCGTCATCGGCGTGGCGAAAAAAGGCAACCAACAAGTCGATCACACCCACAGCGAACGCATGCTGCTGGCGCCAAGCCTGACCTGGACACCCAACGAAGACACTTCGTTGACGGTGCTGGCGCAGATCCAGCGCGATGACGGCCTGGAGGACTATCAAGCCCTGCCGATGATCGGCTCCCTGAAGCGCGGCCCCAACGGCCAGCGGATCGACCGGGACTTTTTTTCCGGCGACACGCGGTGGAACGACTACAAGCGTGACCAGTTCGTTCTCGGCTACGACTTCAGCCACAACCTCACCGATGACCTGACGTTCCGCTCCACGGCTCGTTACACCGATGTGCGTGACCAGTATCGGGGCTTCTACCTGCGTGGTTTCGTTGGGAATGACCAGACCCAGGCCACTCGCAACAAACTCGACTGGCAGCAGCACAACACCGCCTACACCGTCGATAACAACCTGGAATACAAGTTCAACACCGGCGCCCTCGAGCACACCACCCTGACGGGCGTGGACTATCGCCATTTCAACCGTAAATACAAGGGCTACAACATCACAGGCGCGCCAATCGACCTGTACGGCAATAACAACAACTACGACACCAGCAGCGTGACCCCGACGCTGGACACCCAATGGGACAACACCGTTCGCCAGACCGGCGTCTACCTGCAAGACCAGATCAAGCTGGACAAGTGGATCCTGACCGTGGGTGGCCGCCAGGACTGGGCCGAAGTGGACAACAAGGACCTGCTGGCACGCACTGTTTCCTCACTGCGTGACAACAAGTTCACCGGCCGGATCGGCCTGACCTATGTCACCGATTTCGGCCTGGCACCCTACATCAGCTACTCGGAATCCTTCCTGCCGACCTCGGGCACGGACGCTAGCAGCACGGCCTTCAAGCCGACCGAGGGTGAACAATATGAAGTGGGTGTGAAATACCAGCCGTTCGACAAAACGATGATTACCGCCTCGGTGTTCCAGATCAAACAGAAGAACCTGGTCACCGCCGACCCTGCCGATCCCCAGAATTCGATCCAGTCGGGCCAGGTACGTTCACGGGGTGTCGAGCTGGAAGTCAAATCCACCGTCGACAACATCGAAGTCATGGCCGCCGCCACTTACCTCGACTCGTTCTACACCAAGGACAACTACGGCAACGAGGACAACCGCAGCGAGCAACAGGCGCCGTTCTCCGCCACACTGTGGGCCAACTACCACTTCACCCAGGCCACCCTCAATGGCTTGACCTTCGGCGCAGGCGCCCGCCACACCGGTCGCAAGCCGGGCGACGCGGCCAACTCGTTCGACGTCCCTGCCTACACCGTGTTCGACACCACCATCAGCTATGACATGGGCAAGGCCACCTCGAGCCTGCGTGGCGTCACCACCAGCCTGAACGTGCAGAACGTCTTCGACCGCGAATACGTGTCCAACTGCAACTACTCGTTCGGCTGCTACTACGGCCAGGAACGCGTGGCCTCGCTGGAGGTGACCTACGACTTCTAAGCAACACCGCACACAAAAAAACCGGGCCTGACCCGGTTTTTTTGTGCCTACCAATACGGTACATGGGCAATACCCTGTGGGAGCGAGCCTGCTCGCGATGCGGTGTTTCAGTCACTTCAGATGCCGGCTGCCCCACCGCTTTCGCGAGCAGGCTCGCTCCCACAAGGGATTTGTGGCGTATGCAAATCCTCAGACCACCCAAACACAACTGTGGGAGGGCTGTGGCGTGTGCACATCCTGAGACCACCCCCACAGGGAATGGTGGGCCCTCAGGCGGTCAGTGCAATCCGCAGCGCCTGGCTCAACTGCCCATACACCTCGTCAATCTCCGGCACCACGCTCTGCAAGCGCAGGTAGTCGTGGATCAGGCCGGTGTATTCGATCAGTTCCACGCTCACCCCCTGCGCCTGCAAACGCCGGGCGTAGGCGCGGCCTTCGTCGAGCAGCGGGTCATGGCCGGCCAGGGCGATCAGGGCCGGGGCCAGGCCTGGGTAACCGGGCGCCAGCAGGGGCGAGAAACGCCAGTCCAGGCGATCGGTGGGCTCATTGGCGTAGTGCCGGTAGAACCACTCGAGGGTTTCACTCTCCAGCAGATAACCTTCGCCGAACAGCTCGGTGGACGGGCTGCTGGTGGACGCATCGGTCACCGGGTAGCAGAGCAATTGAAAGCACGGCTTGACCGCCAGCAAGGCGGGTTCCAAGGCCGCTTGCAGCGCCAGCACCGTCGCCAGGGTCGCGCCGACGCTGTCGCCGCCGAACGCCACGCGGCTCAGGTCCAGGCCTTCGGCGCGGGCCTGCCGGGCCAGCCAGTCGAGGGCGTCGGCGCCGTCGTTCAGCGGGGTCGGGAAGGTGTGTTCCGGGGCCAGGCGATAGCCCACCGACAACACCGCGCAGGGTGTCCGGGCACAGAATTCGCGGCAGACGCCGTCGTGGGAGTCCAGGCTGCCGACCACATAACCACCGCCGTGAAAGTACACCAGCACCGGCAGCGCCTGGGTCGAAGCCGTGGCGGGACGGTACAGCCGCAGCGCCAGCGTCGCGCCGTCACGGGTCGTGAATGCGTGAGCGGCGCACTGCACATCCGCCGGAGCGCTCCAGCGCAATTGCACCGTGGTGCGCTCGAACGCCTCACGGGCCTGGGCCGGTGTCGACAGGTGAAACGGCCCGGGGCCCTCGGCCTGGCTTTCTTCGGCCAGGTCGAGGAAGGCATTGAGTTCCGGATGCAGGGACATCGCAGGGGTTCCTTATGAAAAGCGACAGAAAAAAAAACAGTACCGGGCAGCCCGATGACGCCCTGTAGGAGCTGCCGAAGGCTGCGATCTTTTGACTTTTGCTTGGGACTCAAGCGCCAGCGGAAAGATCGCAGCCTCGTTGCACTCGTCAGCTCCTACGCCGCCTGCGCCACGCAGTGCTCGATCAACGCTTCCAGTTCCTCCTGGTACGCACGCATCAAGCCCTCGACAGTCTCGGCACGGTAGCGGCGGGTGCTGAAGATGCAACGCAGCGCCAGGCGCCCGTCATACACCTGCCCCACCACTTCCAGCCAGTTGCCCAGCGCGGCATGGGGGCTGTAGCAACTGCCGTAGCTTTCCGCCGCCGGCACCAGCAATGCCTTGTCGTCGAAGCTCTGGTCGAACTGCCCCAGGTAGTTGAACGTCACCCGTGCCTGAGGCGCACGCCCCAAGGTGGCGGCCATTGGCTCGCCGCTCATGTAGCGCAGCACACCGTAGCCCAAGCCCTTGTTCGGCACCGCGGCCAACTGCCGTTGCACCGCCCGCACCGACGTGCCGATATCGGCTTCAGGGTTCGGGGCCAGTCGCACCGGGAACATGCTGGTGAACCAGCCCAGGCTGCGGCTCAGGTCGATGTCCTTGACCAAGTCCTCGCGACCATGCCCCTCCAGCTGGATCAGCACCGAAGGCTGCTGGCTCCAACGGCACAACACCCGGCTCAGCGCCGCCAGCAACACGTCGTTGATCTGCGTCTGGTAGACCGCCGGCACTTGTTTGAGCAACTGCTGGGTGTGCTGCTCCGACAGGCTCATATGCGCGACCGATTGGTACTGCACCTGGTTCTTGCCCCGCAAGTTGTCACACGGCAACTCGCTGCCCGGTTGGTCGATCTGTTCCAGCCACCAGGCTTTTTCCTGCGCCGGATAATCCAGCGCATAGGCTTGCAGGCCCTCGGCCCAGGCCCGGTAGCTGCTGGTGCGAATCGGCAGGTTCGGTGCCTGGCCCTCACTGTAGGCCGTATAAGCGGTCTGCAAATCCTGCAGCAGCAAACGCCACGACACCGTGTCGATGACCAGGTGATGAATGACCATCAACACGCGAACTTCACCGTTGCCCAAGGTCACCTGTGCCGTGCGCCACACCGGGCCGTTGTGCAGATCGAGGCTGCGTTGCACCTGTTCGGCGTACAACTCCAGCTCGGCTTCATCGGCCACGCTGTGCTGCCACAACAAGGGTTCGCTGGCCCACTGCGCCTGCATTTCTGCCAACGCCTGGTAATGCTGCAGATGACGCCCGCCGACTTCGCTGAAGCGCAGGCGCAAGGCGTCGTGCTGCTGCATCATGCCGCGCAACGCCAATTCCAGCGCCGTCAGGTTCAACCCCACGCGGGCCCGCAACATCAGTGCCTGGTTGTAGTGATGAGGTTCGCTCATGCGTTGGTCGAACCACCACTGCTGGATCGGAATCAGGTTGAACCGTCCTTCGGCGGCCACCTGGGTCACATCCTCGGCCGTCACGGCGAGCGTGTTCGAACGCTGGTCGAAAATCGCCTCGATGGTCTGGCCGCGCATCAGGTCCCGCAGCTTGAGTTCCATCTTCAGCTCGCCATGGTTGCGCACCCGCGAGACCACTTGCAGGCTGAGGATCGAGTCACCGCCCAACTCGAAGAAATTGTCGGTGATGCCCACCCGCTCGACTTGCAACACATCAGCCCAGACCTCGGCCAACAGGTGCTCATCTCGGTTGCGCCCCGGCACATACTCGGTGCCCTTGAACTCAGGCTCCGGCAGGGCCTGGCGATCGAGCTTACCGTTTGGCGTGACCGGCAACGCCTCCAGGCAGATAACCTGGGCCGGCACCATGTAGTCCGGCAATTGCGCTCGCAGCTCGGCCTTGAGCCGATCGCCGATGGCCACGCCGTCGGGAGTGACCACATAGCCGATCAGTTGCTTGCCCGAAGCACTGTCGCGGGCGATCACCAACGCATCGCTGACATCGTCCAGTTGTCGCAGGCTGGCCTCGACTTCCCCCAGTTCGATGCGAAAGCCCCGCACCTTGATCTGATGGTCGATACGCCCGACGTAATCAAGCACGCCGTCGGCGCGCTGGCGCACCAGGTCACCGCTGCGGTACAGGCGATCGCCCGGCTGGCCGAATGGGTCCGGCACGAAGCGCTCGGCACTCAGGTCCGGGCGGCGGTGATAACCACGGGCGATGCCCGCGCCACCGATGTACAACTCGCCGGCAATGCCCGGCGGCAACGGGTTGAGGTGGTCGTCGAGCACATACAAGGCGCGCTCGCCCACCGCACGCCCGATCGGCGCGTAGGCGGCTTCGCAACGTTCGCTGGCCGGCACCTTCCACAGCATGGGGGTGACCACGGTTTCCGTCGGGCCGTAGCCGTTGGTGAAGAATTGCGGACGCAGCGCTGCCTTCACCTGCTCGAAGGTCTGGTCCGGCACCGCATCGCCACCGAAGCAGTACACCCGCACCGGCGGTGGCGCCAGTGGGCTGTTGGCGGCGTATTCAGCCAGTTGCTTGAGGTAGGCCGGCGGGAAGCAGGCGATGGTAATGCCATGGCGGTGCAAGGCGTCGAAGGTCTGCTCCGGTGTCCACAGCGCACCGTCGCGAATCACCAGGGTGCCGCCGCGCAGCAACGTGCTCAACCAGCGTTCATGGGCGCCGTCGAAGGCGAACGACATGAAATGCAGCTCACGAGTGCGCTCGTCCATGTCATACAGCCCGGCGATGGCCTGGCAATGCATGCTCATCGGCCCGTGCGCCACGGCGACACCTTTGGGTCGACCGGTGGAACCCGAGGTGTAGATCAGGTAGGCCAGGTTGCCGCCGAGCAAACCGCTACGCGGCGGCTGATCGCTGTAGCCACGGCTGTCGAAACCGTCGATGGCCAGGCGCGCCAAACCGTCGAGATCCGGCAAGCGCCCCTGTACCCGGCTGTGGGTCAGCAACAGCGCCATGGCCGAATCTTCGATCATGAACGCCAGGCGCTCGGGTGGATAATCGATGTCCAGCGGCACATACGCCGAGCCGCTTTTCATCACTGCCAGCAGCGCCACGACCATGTCCACCGAACGCTCCAGGGCCACGCCGACCACCACTTCCGGGCCGGCGCCGAGTTCGATCAAGCGGTGGGCCAGGCGGTTGGCCCGGCGCTCCAGTTCGCCATAGTCCAGCGCGTCGTCGCCACACACCAGCGCCGTGGCCTGCGGACGCGACTGGGCATGGCGGCCAATCAGTTCCGGCAACAGCTGCGGCTGATAGTCGCCGTTCGGCGCCGCGCTCCATTGTTCGAAGGCCTGCCACTCTTGCACCGACAAACGTTGCAGATTACCCAGGCGCGTGTGGGGTGCATGGATCATCGCTTCCAGGGTGTCTTCCATGGTCCGGCGGATGCGTTCCACCGCTTCGACGCTGAAGGCGTTGCGCAGGAACAGGTACTCGATGGACAGCGTTTCGCCCAGGTTGACCGCCAGGTCCATCGGGAAGTTGGTCACGTCATGATTGCGCGACTCGCCAAAGCTCAGGCCGGTGTCCTGCTGCTCGCCCAGGCGTTCGTCGATGGGGTAGTTCTCGAATACGATGATGCTGTCGAACAAGCCCTGCCCGCCCAGGCCCGACCAGCGCTGGATGTCCGCCAGTGGCGCATGGGAATGCTCACGGAGGTCGAGGTTGTAGGCCTGTAGCTGTTGCAGCCATTGATCCAGTGGCTGCTCGGGGTCCAGGATCTGGATCACCGGCAAGGTGTTGATGAACAGGCCGAGAATGTTGTCGGCGTTGACCAGCCCCGCCGGCCGGCCGGCGACGGTGGCGCCGAAGACCACGGTGTCCTGCCCGGTAAAGCGTTGCAGCAACAGCAACCACGCCCCTTGGATCAAGGTATTCGGGGTGATCTGCAAGGCGCGGCAGGCCTGTTGCAGGCGAGCGGTCTGCGCCACGTCCCAGCGCGAATACAGCGCCTCGTGCCCCGGCAATGCCTCGACATGTCGCGGGAACATCGCCTGGTTGAGGGAGGTCGCCTGTTCCAAGGTGTCGAGGCGGCTGCGCCAGAAGCGTTCCAGCGCACCCTGGTCCTGGCGTTGCAGCCATTCGATGAACTCGCGGTAGCGACCATTGCGGCTGGGCACCTGCCCGTGGGCGTAGAATTGCAGCACTTCACCGAACAACCGTGAACTGCTCCAGCCATCCATGAGGATGTGGTGGCAGGTCCAGATCATCTGGTAGCGATCATCTTCCAGGCGCAGCAACAGCACCCGTTGCAGGGGCGCGCGGCTCAAATCGAAACCGGCCAGGTAATCGGCCGTTGCCCGGGCGCTGATCGCCTGCTCGCTGATGTCCTGTCCACGCCAGTCTTCGACCTGCAACGGCAACTCAACATGGCGATGGACGATTTGCACCGGCGCGCTCAAGCCATCCTGCCAGTGGAAACTGGTGCGCAGGATGTCCTCGCGCTCGATCACCGAGGTCCAGGCCCGGGCGAAACGCTCCGTGTCCAGGCCATGCACCGGCAGGCTGATCTGGTTGATGTACAAGCCAGAGCTGTCGTCGGCCAGGGTATGGAACAGCATGCCGTCCTGCATCGGCGACAGCGGATAGATGTCCTCCACTTGCGCCACCGGCACCGGCAGGCCGTTGAGTTGCGCCTGGCTCAGGCGCGCCAGCGGGAAGTCCGAAGGTGTCAGGCCCAAGTGCCCGTCGGTGCAGCAATGGTCGATCAGTTGCTGCAACGCCACCGCGTAGGCATCGGCCAACTGCTGAAGCGTGGCCTCGTCGAAGACATCGCCACTGAAGGTCCAATCGAGGGACAACTGGCCATTGAAGATCCGACCATCGATGGTCAGCCAGTTGCCCAGCGCCACGTCATCGCCATGCCCTGCGCCACTGCCCTCCTCACTCGGCACGAACAGCGCCTGCTCATCGAAGCTCTGGTCGAATTGCCCCAGGTAGTTGAAGGTGATGCGCGCTGGCGGCAGTTTTGCCAATCGCTGTTGGACCGCTTCGGCACCGAGGTAACGCAGCACGCCATAGCCCAGGCCCTTGTTCGGCACCGCGCGCAGTTGCTCCTTGACCCGCTTGATCGACTCGGCAGGATCGCTCGCCGGCGTCAGCAACACCGGGAACAAGCTGGTGAACCAACCGACGGTGCGGCTCAGCTCGATGCCCTCGAACAGTTCTTCGCGGCCATGGCCTTCGAGTTGCACCAGACAGGCCGGTTGCCCGGTCCATTGGCAAACCACTTGCGCCAGTGCGCTGAGCAGCAAATCGTTGACCTGGGTGCGATAGGCCGTCGGTGCTTGCTTGAGCAAACGCTGGGTCTGGTTGGCATCCAGACGCGTGCTCACCGAACGGCCATGGGCCGCGACCTGGCTGCCCTCGGGACGGGCCCGTGGCAACGGCGGCAGGGGCTGGTCCAGTTGCCCGACCCAGTAATCCAGTTCCTGGTTCAGGGTTTCGCTGTGGGCGTAGTCCTGCAACCGGGCGGCCCAGGCCTTGAACGCCGTGGACTTGCCCGGCAAGGCCGGCGCCTGGTTCGCCCGCAGTTGGCGATAGACGTTTTGCAGGTCTTCCAGCAGCACCCGCCACGACACGCCGTCCATGACCAGGTGATGAATCGCCAGGTGCAGGCGCGAACTGCCGTCCTGCACCGCGATCAGGCTGCAACGCAGCAACGGGCCGTGTTGCAGGTCGAGGCTGCGTTGCGCCTGGTCGGCGATGGCAATGATCGCGGCGGCATCCTGCGCGGTGCGCTGCCAAATCTCCAGGGGCTGCTCATCCATGGCCTGATGGCTGGCGTGCCAACGGCCATCGTCGGCCTGGGTGAACCGCAGGCGCAGGGCATCGTGATGGGCCACCACGTGAGCGAGGGCCTGTTGCAGGTGCGCGATGTCCAGCGGTTCGCGCGGGGTCAGCAGGACCGATTGGTTCCAGTGGTCGCGGTGCGGGATATCGCTGGCGAAGAACCCCTGCTGCATCGGCACCAGCGGGCTGTCGCCGGTGACCGGTTCCTGGTCGATCAGCGCTTGATCGGCCGCCGTGGCGACCCGCGCCAGCGCCTGGATGTTCTGGTGCAGGAACAGGTCTTTGGGGGTCAGGCCGATGCCTTGGGCACGCGCCCGGCTGACCACTTGGATCGAGTTGATCGAGTCGCCGCCCAGGGCGAAAAAGTTGTCGGCGGTGCCCACCCGCTCGACGCCGAGCACCCCTTGCCAGATCTGCACCAGCGTCCGCTCGATGGCGTTGGCCGGTGCGGTGAACGTCTCTTGGCGCTCGGCCAGGTCCGGCGCCGGCAGCGCCTTGCGGTCGAGCTTGCCGTTCGGGCTCAGTGGCATGTGTTCCAGGCGGGTCAGGTGCGTCGGCACCATGTGCTCCGGCAGGCTCAGGCGCAAATGGGCCAGGAGCGCTTCGCGCAACAGTGGCCAATCACCGGTTACCTCGGCCTGGGCGACGACGTAGCCGCTCAGCACCTTGCCGCTGCGGCTGTCCTGGGCCACCACCACCGCTTCGCGCACCGCCCCGTGTTCGAGCAAACGTGCTTCGATTTCCCCCAACTCGATACGGAACCCGCGGACCTTCACCTGATGGTCGATCCGACCGATGTAGTCGATCACCCCGTCCGGACGATAGCGCGCCAGGTCACCGGTGCGGTACAGCCGCTCGCCGGCCACGAACGGGCTGGCGACGAAACGCTCGGCCGTCAGTTCGGGACGACGGTGATATCCGCGGGCCAGCCCCTGGCCGCTGAGGTACAGCTCGCCGTTGACGCCGCTCGGTACCGGGTTCAGCTCATCGTCGAGGATGTAGGTCATCAGGTTGGCAATCGGCTCGCCAATCGGCACCGCATCGCGCCCTTCGTCACGGCAGGTCCAATGGGTCACGTCGATGGCCGCTTCGGTCGGACCGTAGAGGTTATACAGCCGAGCATTGGGCAATTTAGCGAACACCTGCTGCTGGGCATCCACCGGCAGGGCTTCGCCGCTGCAGACGATGCGAGCCAGGCTGGTGCAACGGCTGACGTTGGCGTCGAGCACGAACGCTTGCAGCATCGACGGCACGAAATGCAGGGTGGTGATGGTTTCCCGTTCGATCAGGCTGACCAGTTTTTGCGGGTCACGATGATCGCCCGGTGCCGCGACGACCAGGCGCACGCCGGTCATCAACGGCCAGAAGAACTCCCAGACCGACACGTCGAAACTGAACGGCGTCTTCTGCAGGACGCTGTCACCGGCCCCCAGGCCATAGGCCTGTTGCATCCAGCACAAGCGGTTGGTCAGCGCGCCATGGCTGTTGCCAGCACCCTTGGGTTTGCCGGTGGAACCGGAGGTGTAGATCACATAAGCCAGGTTCTCGGCGACGACCCGGGCAGGCGGATTGTCGGTGGGGTTGTCGCGCAACCCATCGTCATCCCCATCCAGCACCAGCGTGGTGACACCCCCCTCCGTGGGAGCGAGCCTGCTCGCGATGAGGCCATCACATTCAACATCAATATCGCCTGTCAGGCCGCTATCGCGAGCAGGCTCGCTCCCACAGAATTGATTGAGCAATGAGCTCTGGGTCAGCAGCAGTTCGATGCCACTGTCCTCGATCATGTAGGCCAGGCGTTCTGGCGGGTAGTCCGGGTCCAGCGGCACGTAGGCGCCACCGGCCTTGAGGATCGCCAGCAGGCCAACGACCATCTCCACGCTGCGCTGCACCGAGATGCCCACCAGCACATCCGGGCCGACGCCGCGGGCGATCAAGGCGTGGGCCAACTGGTTGGCGCGGGCGTTGAGCTGGGCATAGCTCAGCGACTGCCCTTCGAACACCAGCGCCTCGGCGTGGGGGTCACGCTCGACCTGGGCTTCGATCAACTGATGCACCGGAAGATGGTTCGGGTAATCGGCGTAGGTGCGGTTCCAGTCCTCGACGATCAAGCGCCGCTGCGCCCCGTCCAGCATCGGCAGTTCGGCAATGCGCTGGGTCGGGTTGGCGACGATGGCGCGCAACAGGTTCAGCCAGTGCTCGCCGAGGCGGGCGATGGTGCTCGGTTCGAACAAGTCGCTGGCGTAGGTCAGCGCGGCGCTGAGGCCATCGGCGTATTCGAAGGTGTCCAGGGTCAGGTCGAATTGCGCGGTGCCTGAGTCCCAGGTCAGTGGCTCCAGGCTCAGGCCCGGCAACGCCGACAGGTCCCGGCGGGCATCGCTGGCATGGTTGAACATCACCTGGAACAACGGCGTGTGGCTCAGGTTGCGCGCTGGCTCCAGCCGTTCCACCAATTGTTCGAACGGCAGGTCCTGGTGGGCCTGGGCGCCGAGGGCGCGTTGCTTGACCTGATCGAGCAACTGGTCGAACCGCAGGTTGCCGTCGATGTCGGCCTTGAGCACCTGGGTGTTGACGAAGAAACCCAGCAGGCGCTCGGTTTCCACCCGGTTGCGGTTGGCGATCGGCACGCCGACGCGGATGTCTTCCTGGCCGCTGTAGCGGTGCAGCAAGGTCTGGAAGCCGGCGAGCAAGAGCATGAACAACGTGCTGTTGTGCTGCTGGGCCAGGCGCTTGAGGCCTTCGGCCAAAGCCGGCTCGATGACGATGGGCAGCCGTGCGCCACGATAACTTTGCTGGGCCGGGCGCGGATGGTCGGTCGGCAGTTCGAGAATCGGTTGCTCGCCACCCAACTGCGCGATCCAGTAATCGAGTTGACGCTGCTGCTCCCCCGCCGCCAGCCATTGCCGCTGCCAGTGAGCGTAGTCGGCGTATTGGATCGGCAGCGGCGCCAGCTCAACAGCCTGGCCCTGGCTGAAACCTGCGTACAACTGCAGCAGGTCGTCGACCATGATCTGCATCGACCAGGCATCGGAGACAATGTGGTGCTGGGTCAGGATCAGTACATGGTCATCAGCGCCCAATTGCAGCCACTTGACCCGCAGCAACGGACCGCGCTGCAAATCGAACAGTTGTCGGGTTTCGGCTTCGATCAGGCTACGCAAGGCCTGTTCATCGATGCCGGCCTCGACCGATTCGATCGCCAGGGCCAACGGTGCCGGTTCGTCGATCACTTGCAGGGGGTGTTCGTTATCGAGCACGAAGCGGGTCCGCAGGCTCTCGTGACGTGCCACCAGCGCATCGAAGCTCCGTTGCAACGCGCCACGGTCGAGGGTACCGCGCAAACGCAGCGCTGCGGGAGTGTGATAGGCGTTGCTGGTCGGTTCCAGTTGCCAGAGGAACCATTGCCGTTGCTGGGCGAACGAGAGCGCCAGCGGCTGGTCGCGAGCCATGCGTGGGATGCTCGCTTCATCGTGCGCCGATGCCGTGCCCATGGCCTCGACAAACGCCCGCAGGCTGTGATGGGCGAACAACAGGCGCAACGGCACTTGGATACTCAGTTGTTGGCGGATCCGTGAGATCACCTGGGTCGCCAGCAAGGAGTGGCCACCCAGTTCGAAGAAATTGTCCTCCAGGCCCACCCGCTGGACCTTGAGGATATCCGCCCAGATCGTCGCCACCGCCTGCTGCGTGGGTGTCTGCGGCGCGACATAGGTTTTCTGCCATTGGCTGGCATCGGGCTTAGGCAGTTGCTTGCGATCCAGTTTGCCGTTGGGCGTCAGCGGGAGGCGCGGCAACAGCACGACGTGGGACGGCACCATGTAGTCGGGCAGGTTGACCTTGAGCCGCGCGCTGAGGCTGTCGCGCAGGCCGCTCTGGGCGGTGGCGTCCAGTTCACTCAGCTCAACGCTCGGAACGATGTACGCCACCAACGCCTGGTCGCCCGGCGCGTCCTGGGCCAGCACCGCCGCTTCGCGCACGCTGTCCTGTTCCAGCAGGCGCGCCTCGATCTCTCCCAGCTCGATGCGAAAGCCGCGGATCTTCACTTGATGGTCGATGCGCCCGAGGTATTCGAGGAGGCCGTCGGCACGCTGGCGCGCCAGGTCACCGGTGCGATACAGACGCTCGCCCGCGACAAACGGATGGGGCACGAAACGTTCGGCGGTCAGCGCCGGGCGCTGGAAATAACCACGGGCCAAGCCTTCGCCGCCGATCAGCAATTCCCCGGCCACGCCATAAGGCACCGGCATCAGGTCGGCACCGACAATGTACAGCGAGGTGTTGTCGATGGGCCCGCCGAGCCACGGTTGTGCGGCCTGGGTTTGCAACGGGTGCAAGGCCGACCAGATGGTGGTTTCCGTCGGGCCATAGAGGTTCCACACTTCACCGCCGAGGGCGAGCATGCGCACGGCCAGTTCCCGGGGCAACGCCTCGCCACCGCACAGGCATTTGCAGCCGCGCAGACCCTGGGCGTTTTCATTGTCCAGCAACATGCGCCAGGTCGACGGCGTGGCTTGCAGCACATTGACCTGCTCGGCTGCGATCAATGCCAACACCGCGTACGGGTCCTGGGCGACGTGCTGGCCGGTCAGCACGATGCAGGCGCCGACCATCAGCGGCACGTAGATTTCCAGGGCGAAAATATCGAACGAGAACGTAGTCAGCGACAACGCCCGGTCCTGGGCCGTCATGCCCGGTGCCTTGGCCATGCTCGCGACGAAGTTGGTCAGCGCGCCGTGGCGCACCATGACGCCCTTGGGCTTGCCGGTGGAGCCGGAGGTGTAGATCGCGTAGGCCAGGTGCTCCGCATCCAGGCGCGTCGCCGGCGCCTCGCAGCTATAGCCGTCAAGCCAATCACCCTCCTGGTCCAACACCAATGCCTTAACGCCAACCCCGGACACTGTTGGAGCGAGCTTGCTCGCGATGAGGCCCTCACCTTCAACATCAATATTGACTGACAGGCCGCTATCGCGAGCAAGCTCGCTCCCACAGGACAGTGGTAGCTGGTTGAGCAGTGAACTCTGGGTCAGCAGCAGCTCGATGCCGCTGTCTTCGATCATGTACGCCAGGCGGTCCTGGGGGAACGCCGGGTCCAGCGGCAGGTAGGCGCCGCCGGCCTTGAGAATCGCCAGCAGGCCCACCAGCATGTGCGCGCTGCGCTCCACGGCAATGCCCACCAGGACATCGGAAGTCACACCAAGGCTCTGCAGTTTCCCCGCCAGTTGATTGGCCCGGGCGTTGAGTTGGCCGTAGCTCCAGCGCTCGCCGTCGATCACCAGCGTCGGGGCGTCCGGGGTCCGCGCCGCTTGCCTTTCGAACAGTTGATGGACAAAACCCGCCTCGGGCGCTGGCGCCGCGGTGCGCTGGCTGTCGTCGAGCAGGGCCAGGCGCTCGGCCGCGTCGAGCAGCGGCAATTCACCGATACGCTGCGCCGGGTCGGCCACGATGGCTCGCAACAGGTTCTGCCAATGCCCGGCCATGCGCGCCATCGTCTCGGCGCCAAACAGGTCGGTGGCATAGATCAGTGCAGCCGAAAGGCCTTCGCCATGCTCGACGGTTTCGAGGGTGAGGTCGAATTGTGCCGTGTGCGAGTCCCAGCTCAACCCCTCGACTTTCAAGGCACCGACCGGCCCCTCGCCCGCCGGGCCTTGGGTCCGGTGGTTGAACATCACTTGGAACAGCGGGCTGTGGCTCAGGTTGCGCTCAGGCTGCAACGCTTCAACCAATTGCTCGAACGGCAGCTCTTGATGGGCCTGGGCGTCCAGGGCTGTCTGTTTCACTTGTTGCAGCAAGGCGCCAAACGCATCCTCGCTCCGCACATCGCTGCCCTGCACCTGGGTGTTGACGAAAAAGCCAATCAGGCGCTCGGTCTCAACCCGGTTGCGGTTGGCCGTCGGCACGCCGACGCGGATATCGTTCTGGCCGCTGTAGCGATGCAGCAGCGCCTGGAACGACGCCAGCAAAATCATGAACAGGCTGACGCCCTCGCGCTGGGCCATGTGCTTGAGGTCGCCGGCCAGTACCGCGTCGATGGCGAGCTCCAGCCGCGCGCCGCGATAGCTCATCACCGCCGGACGGGGGAAGTCGGTCGGCAATTCCAGCACTGGTTGCTGGCCACCCAGACGTGCGATCCAGTATTCCAACTGGCGCTCGCGCTCGCCCGCTTCCATCCAGTGCCGCTGCCAGATGGCGTAGTCGGCGTACTGGATCGGCAGCGCCGGCAGTTGCGGCGCGTGGCCCTGGCTGAAGGCGGCGTAGCCGTTGACCAGTTCCTCGACCATCACCTGCATCGACCAGCCATCGGCAACGATGTGGTGCAAGGTCACGATCAGCACGTGATCATCCGCCGCCAATCGCAGCAGGCGCGTGCGCAGCAGCGGCCCCTGTTGCAGGTCGAAGAGCTGGCAAGTTTCTGCTTCGATCAACTGGCGCAGCGGCGTCTCGTCCGGCAATTGTTCCAGGGTGTCTGCCTGCAAACGCACCGGCGCCGCCGCGTGCACTTGCTGCACGACCTGCTCGCCATGGATCTGGAAGGTGGTGCGCAGGCTCTCGTGACGCGCCACCAACGCCGTGAAACTCTGCTCCAGCGCAGCGATGTCCAGCGGCCCGCGCAAGCGCAGGGCCGTGGGCATGTGATAGGCCGCGCTGTCGGGGTCCAACTGCCAGAGGAACCATTGGCGTTCCTGGGCAAACGACAGCGACAACGTGTCGAACTCGGCACTGACAGGCGCAATGGGCAGGTTCGCCGGGGAAACGTTCTCTTCAAGCATTTTCTGCAAGTACAAGCGACGTTTTTCCAGCGGCAGCGTTATGAAGCGCCTGGCAATACGTTGTGCGACAGCGGTGTCCATCAAACCTCCTCAAATTCATCGAGCAGCGCTTCAAGCTTGCTCAATTTCGACGTACTCATGGGTTCGCCGGCAGGCTCGAGTTGCGCCACGAACGCGCCGAGTACCGGGAATTGGAAAATCAGTTGCGGGGTCAAGGTCAGGCCCAGTTCCAGTTGCAGGCGCGAGACCGCGCTCACCACCAGCAGCGAATGCCCGCCCAGTTCGAAGAAGTCGTCGCCCAGCCCGACCTGCTCGACCTTGAGCACGTCCTGCCAGATCGCCGCGACCCGGCACTCCAGATCGCTCTGCGGCGCCAGGTAAGCCGATTGCAGGACACGGGGGGCCGGTGCCGGCAAGGCCTTGCGATCGAGCTTGCCGTTAGGGGTCAGCGGCAAGCGTTCGAGGAAGACCCAGTGGCTCGGCACCATGAAGTCCGGCACCTGGGTCTCCAGTCGCGCCTTGAGTCGGTCGCCCAGGCTGACCGAATCCAGGGAGCTGTCCCGGCCGACCAGGTAGGCCACCAGGTTCGGCCCGCTCACGTCGTCCCGCGCCAGCACCACTGCATCGCGCACATCGGCATCGGCTTGCAGGCGCGCTTCGATTTCCCCCAGCTCGATGCGCAAGCCACGGATCTTCACTTGGTGGTCGATCCGGCCGAGGTAGTCGATCACACCGTCCGCGCCATAACGCGCCAAGTCACCGGTGCGATACAGGCGACCGCCCGCAACGGGGGCAAACGGATCGGGAATGAAGCGCTCGGCGGACAGCACCGGTCGTTGGTGGTAACCACGGGCCAGGGAGTCACCGGCGATGTGCAACTCGCCCACGGCACCCACGGCGCAAGGCTGCAACGCCGCATCCAGCACGTAGGTGCGCACGTTATCGATGGGACGGCCGATGGCGATGATTCGCTCGGCGTCGTCTTCGCTGTCGCGCACCACGGCATGGCTGCTGGTGTCGATGGTCGCTTCGGTCGGGCCATACAGGTTGCGCAGTTCACCCTCGAACAGCGCCATAACCTGGCGCGACAGATGCGCGCTGAGGGCTTCGCCACCGCACAGCAGCAGGCGCAGGGAGGCCAACTGTTCGCGGGTCGCCAGTGGCAGCAAGGCCTGTAATAGCGACGGCGCCATTTGCAGCACGCTGATGCGCCACCGCGCCACGTCGGCCCAGAGGGTGGTCAGGTCGAGGTTCAGGTGCGGGCTGGCAAGCACCAACTGCGCACCGCTCATCAACGGCAGCCAGAACTCCCACACCGAGGCATCGAAACTGATCGCGGTTTTTTGCAGTACGCGGTCGGCGGTCGTCAGTTTCAAACAACCTTGCATCCACGTCATGTGGTTGCTCAGGGCGGTATGGCGCAAGGTCACGCCCTTGGGCTTGCCGGTGGAGCCGGAGGTGTAGATCACGTAGGCGAGGTTATCGCCGTCGATGTCCACGCCAGGGTCGCGCTCGCTGTAGCTGGCCAGCCATTGCCCGGGTTGATCCAACAGCAGCGCAGCCACGGCAGCGTCGCCGAACAGCGGCAGCACATCGGTTTCGGTGAGCAGCAAGGCGATGCCGCTGTCCTCGACCATGTATGCCAGGCGATCCCGGGGATAGGCCGGGTCCAGCGGCACGTAGGCACCACCGGCCTTGAGCACCGCCAGCAAGCCGACGACCATCTGCACGCTGCGCGACAACGCCAGGCCCACCAATACATCGGGACCAATGCCGCGTTCGATCAAGCCATGGGCCAGGCGGTTGGCCCGGGCATTGAGCCCGGCGTAAGTGAGCGTTTCCTGTTCGCTGACCAGGGCGACCGCGTCGGGGTTGCTTTGGGCCTGGGCCTCGATCCATTGATGCACCAGGCGCCGAGGCGGTTCCACCACCGAAGTGGCGTTCCAGTCGCCCAGCAGCCTGTCGCGGGTCACCGGATCCAGCAGTTGGATGTCGCCCACGCAACCGCCGGCCCGCAGGCTCACCATTTGCGCGAGCACGTGTGCCACCTGCTCAGCCAGGCGCTCGACGGTGTGTGTAGGGAAAGCAGCATGGGCATAGGTGAAGTGCAGGCTCAGGATGTCAGTTAGATTGACGGCCAGGGTCAACGGGAAATTAGTCTGTTCCTGGCTGGCCACGCTGCCGAAGTTCAAGCCCGAGGGCGCCTGCTCTTGCAGGGCCTGGGACACGGGGTAGTTTTCGAACACCAGCAAGGTGTCGAACAAACCGTCGCCGCCCTGCCCGGCCCAGCGCTGGATCTCGAACAGCGGCGTATGCTCGTGCTCGCGCAAGGCCACGTTCTGGCCCTGGACCTGTTGCAGCAGTTCGCTCAGCGCTTGCTCCGGACGCGGGCTGGCGATGACCGGCAAGGTGTTGATGAACAGGCCGATCTGCTGTTCGACCCCCTTGAGCTCACTCGGACGCCCCGACACGGTGGCGCCGAAGGCCACGGCGGCGTGTCCGGTGTAGTGCTGCAGCAGCAACAGCCAGGTCGCCTGGACGACGGTGTTGAGGGTGACCTTCTGCTGGCGGGCGAACTCGCTCAGGTGTTGGGTCTGCTCGGGCGTCAGGTCGTGATAGTGGCTGGCGTGGCTGCTTTCCAACGCCGATTGCAGCGGCGCGAAACGGGTCTCGGCCAGACGCGTCGGCGCCTCCAGCGGTTGCAGTTGCGCCAGCCAGAAGGTTTCGCTGGCCTGGGCGTCGTGGCCTTGCAGCCAGGCAATGTAGTCCCGATAGCGCCCGGCCGGGCGCGGCAGGGCCTGGCCGTCATAACGTTGCAGCACCTCGCCGAGCAACTGCGCGTTGCTCCAGCCATCCATCAGGATGTGGTGATGGGTGTAGATCAGGTGATAACGCTGCTCACCCGTGTGCACCAGCACCAGGCGCAGTAACGGAGCGCAGGCCAGGTCAAAGCCCTGCTCGCGTTCGGCATCCGCCTGCGCGTCCAGGGCCTGGCTGGCATCGGCGCGGGCGCTCCAGTCCAGCGAAGCGAACGGCACGCGCACCTGCTTGTGTACCACCTGCATCGGGCGCTCGCTGCCCTGCCAGATAAAACTGCTGCGCAGAATGTCATGGGCATCGACCGCCGCTTGCCAGGCCGCCTCGAAACGCCTCGGGTCGAGGCCTTCGATGTCCAGGCGCATCTGGTTGATGTACTGGCCGCTGCCCGCCTCGTAGAGGCTGTGGAACAACATGCCCTGCTGCATCGGCGCCAGCGGGTAAAGGTCTTCCACCCCGCGCGCCGACAGCGCCAGGCCATCGAGTTGCGCCTGGGTCAGACCGGCCAGGGGGAAATCCGTTGGCGTCATGCCCTGGCTCGTCGGCTCGCAGCAATGGGCGATCAACAGCCCCAGCTCGCTGGCGTAGTCATCGGCCAATTGCTGGATGGTCGCCGGCTCGAACTGTTGCTGGCTGAACGTCCAGCCCAACCGCAGCGCGCCATCGAACACCTGGCCGTTGAGCGTCAGCCAGTTGCCCAGGGTGGTCAACGGGCTTTGCTCGTCACCGGCGCTTTCGCTGGCCGGGCTGAACAGCGCGCCTTGGTCCTGATCGAAACTGCCGTCGAACTGACCAAGGTAGTTGAACGTGATGCGCGGCACCGGCAGTGCTTCCAGGGCTGCCCGGCTGGCGTCGTCGCCCAAGTAACGCAGCGCACCGAAACCCACGCCTTTGTCGGGAATCGTCCGCAGCCCTTGCTTGATCGACTTGATCGAGTCCGCCAGTTCGACGGCCGGCGACAACCGCACCGGGAACAGGCTGGTGAACCACCCCACCGTGCGGGTCAGGTCGACATTGGCGAACAGCTCTTCGCGGCCATGGCCTTCGAGCTGCAGCAACAGGCTGTCGTGACCTGTCCAACGGCAGATCACCCGGGCCAGGGCCGTGAGCAACAGGTCGTTGACCTGGGTGCGATAGGCCGCCGGTGCCTCTTGCAGCAACTGCCGGGTCAAGTGCGCGTCGAGCCGTGTATGAACGGTGACGGCCTCGCGGTTTTGCGCGATAGCTTCGGGGTCGAGGCACGGCAGGTCGGTCGGTGCGTCATGCAGTTGCGTTTGCCAATAGGCCAATTGCTGCTGCAGTTCTGCGCTGCGAGCGTGGGCTTGCAACTGCTCGGCAAAGGCCTTGATCGAACTGGTCTTGGCCGGTAATTGCAGCGCTTGGCCGGCGAGCAACTGCTGGTAGGCGGTTTGCAGGTCGTCGAACAGAATCCGCCACGACACACCGTCCACCGCCAAGTGATGAACCACCAGCAACAGGCGCTGGCTGCCATCGGCCAAGGTCGCCAGGACGCCGCGCAACAGCGGCCCGGCGTGCAGGTCGAGGCTGCGCTGGGCCTGATTGGTGAGGGTTTCCAGCGCGCCGGCATCGGCCACGTCACGCTGCCACAACAAACCGTTGCTTGCCCAAGCTTGCTGTTGCGCCACCACCTCACGGTGCTCGGCGCGCCAACCTTCGGCGGTTTCACTGAAGGACAAGCGCAAGGCGTCGTGGTGCAGCACCAACGCCTGCAAAGCCTGCTCCAGCACGGGCGCTTGCAGCGCACTGGCCGGTTTCAGCAGCACCGACTGGTTGTAGTGATGACGCTGGGGAATCGCCTCGGCGAAAAACGCCTGCTGGATCGGCAGCAGCGGCGTCGATCCTTGGCTCGGTGTCTGATCGACTACCGGCGCCTGCCCACCGGTCTGGGCGACACTCGCCAGCGCCTGCACGGTCTGGTGCTGGAACAGGTCCTTGGGGGTAAAGCGGATACCCGCCTGACGGGCGCGGCTGACCACTTGGATGGAAACAATCGAGTCGCCGCCCAACTCAAAGAAGTTATCGCTCAAGCCAACCCGCTCGACCTTGAGCACGTCTTGCCAGATCGCGGCTATCTGCTGTTCCAACTCACTTCGCGGCGCCACGTAGTCCTGCTGGACCTGGCTGGCGTCGGCGGTCGGCAGGGCCTTGCGGTCGAGCTTGCCGTTGGCGGTCAGTGGCCACTGTTCGAGGAACAATAGGTGCGTCGGCACCATGTAGTCCGGCAGATCGGCCTTGAGCTGGGTTTTGATCTGGTCGCGCAGGCCTGCTTCACCCTCGCCGATGTGCGCCGGGATTACGTAAGCCACCAGTTGCTGGCCGCTCGGCCCTTCCTGGGCCAACACCAGCGCTTCGCGCACCGACGCCAAGGCGTTCAGGCGCGCTTCGATCTCGCCCAGTTCGATGCGGAAACCACGGATCTTCACTTGGTGATCGATGCGACCGATGTACTCGATCACCCCATCGCTGCGGTACTGCGCCAGGTCGCCGGTGCGGTACAGGCGGGCACCGCTTTCGCCGAACGGATCGGGGATGAACCGCAATGCAGTGAGGTCACCACGGTTCAGGTAGCCCCGTGCCAGACCGGCACGACCGACGTACAGCTCACCGATGCAGCCTTTCGGCACCGGATTCAAATC